>JAOULV010000157.1 GCA_029881835.1 Rhodospirillaceae bacterium | reverse complement strand
TGGTATCAGGCTAGAAGCCCACAGCGACATTTCCCGAACCAAAGCGTTTCGCACCGGATTAATCGAAGTCCAAGACGCGGGTTCGCAAGTGCTTTCATTTTTAACAGGGGCCAAGGCCGGAATGGCGGTGGCTGATTATTGCGCCGGTGCGGGCGGCAAGACCCTTGCGCTGGCTGACCGCCTTGGCCTGCAAGGTGGGGGCAAATCACGATTGGTGGCGTGCGATAATAATAATGACCGCCTAAAACGAATGGACCGCAGGCTAGAACGGGCAAAGCTGGATAAACTTGTCGAACGACATGTGATTGATGCTGATAAAAAATGGGAAAGCGAAAACCGTGAATTATTCGACCGTGTTTTGGTTGATGCACCGTGCAGCGGTAGCGGAACATGGCGACGCCACCCCGAACAAAAAAACCGGGTTAGCCAGGAATTGGTTTTTGAATTAACCAAAACCCAAGACGAAATTTTGGGCAGCGCTTGTGAATTGGTAAAACCAAACGGGCGACTAATTTATGCGACCTGCTCGGTGTTGGAACAAGAAAACGAAGAACGGATAAAAAAGTTTCTTGAAACCCACAAGGGATTCAAAGCGGTTGATTGGCGCGAGGTGTGGGTTGAAACCATGAATAAAACCCCGCTACCCGAAGCCGCCAGCGTTAATGCGGGTGCACCGGATAGCCCATTTTTACGCTTAAGCCCGGCCCAGCACGGCAGTGACGGGTTTTTTGTTGCGGTTTTGACCAAGGTATCTTGACGGGCGTGCGCGATACGCGCAGAGTCCAACCGTTCCGAGGGGCGGCGGGTTTAAATACCCGCCTGAGACGAACCCTTCGAACCTGATCCGGGTTGTGCCGGCGTAGGGACTGGAACAGGGGCTTTTTTTAAAACCCCCTTCCCCTTTGATCCCATCATGGCGCACCCTTAATAATTTTTAAGCAGGAGAGCGCCATGTCGCCCAAAGACAGCCCCCAATTTAATGTCACCACCGGACCCATTCCGGGATCAGGAAAAAAGTTCATAAAAAGCGAAAGCGATGAAACCGTTGCGGTTGCTATGCGCGAAATAAAACTGGAAGGCGGCGAAGAACCATTGGTGGTTTATGATTGCTCCGGCCCATATACGGATGAAAATACTGAAATAGATATTGAAGCGGGCCTTAAGCCCCTGCGCCGGGCGTGGATTGACGGACGCGCTGATTGCGAAAGCTATGACGGGCGCGACGTGAAGCCAGAAGATAACGGCCTTAAACCAGGCGAGAAATCTTCCGTGACCCCGTTTCCAGCCAAAACCAACCGCCCGCTTAAGAGCAAAAATGGCGCGGTCAGCCAGTTGGCATATGCTAAGCGCGGCATTATTACGCCGGAAATGCAATACGTTGCCATCCGTGAAAACGAAGGGCGCAAAGCGGCGGCGGCCACAACCCCGCGCGATGGCGAGGATTTTGGCGCATCAATTCCCGATTTTGTAACGCCTGAATTCGTGCGTTCGGAAATTGCCCGTGGCCGCGCGGTAATGCCGACCAACATCAACCATCCGGAATCCGAACCGATGATTATCGGGCGTAATTTTCTTACCAAAATAAACGCCAATATCGGCAATTCGGCGATTACGTCTTCGGTTGCCGAAGAGGTTGATAAAATGGTTTGGTCAATTCGCTGGGGCGCCGATACCGTGATGGATCTTTCAACCGGATCCGACATTCACAACATTCGCGAATGGATTATCAGAAATAGCCCCGTCCCCATCGGCACGGTGCCAATTTATCAGGCATTGGAAAAAGTGAACGGCATAGCCGAAGACCTGAACTGGGAAGTATTCAAAGACACCCTAATTGAACAGGCCGAACAAGGGGTTGATTACTGGACCATTCATGCAGGTGTGCGTTTGGCCCACATTCCATTGACCGCCAACCGCACCACCGGAATAGTTTCGCGTGGCGGTTCAATATTGGCTAAATGGTGTTTGACCTATCACAAGGAAAATTTCCTTTACGACCATTTTGCCGAAATTTGCGATATCTGCGCCCAGTATGATGTGGCGCTGTCATTGGGTGATGGGCTTCGCCCCGGCTCAATCGCCGATGCCAACGACGAAGCCCAATTTGCCGAACTTGATACATTGGGTGAACTGCAAAAAATTGCCTTTGAAAAAGATGTGCAAACATTTATCGAGGGGCCGGGTCATGTACCGATGCATAAAATAAAAGAAAACATGGAACGCCAATTGGAAGCCTGCGGCGAGGCCCCGTTTTATACATTAGGCCCATTGGTGACCGATATTGCACCGGGGTATGACCATATAACATCGGCCATCGGTGCGGCAATGATTGGCTGGTATGGCTGTGCCATGCTTTGTTACGTAACACCGAAAGAGCATCTTGGTCTGCCTGGGCGCGACGACGTAAAAGTCGGGGTTGTAACGTACAAATTAGCGGCCCATGCCGCAGATTTGGCCAAGGGCCACCCCGGTGCGATTATTCGCGATAACGCCATGAGCCGCGCGCGGTTTGATTTTCGTTGGCGCGATCAATTCCATATCGGGCTGGACCCGGAAACCGCGCTTAAATACCACGATGAAACATTGCCCGCCGAAGGGGCAAAAAAAGCGCATTTTTGTTCCATGTGCGGGCCAAAGTTCTGTTCCATGAAAATTAGCCAAGACATACGCAAAGATGCCAAAGATCAGGCCGCGGCCGGTATGAAACAAATGAGCGAAAAATTCCGTGAAAGCGGTGGCGAGATTTACACCAAAACCGATGCGGCGGAATAATAAACTGCATTTAAGGTAATAATTTGATGGAAGCAATGTCGGGCGAAGTTTTGGCTTTGCTGTTTCTTGCCGGTCTTGTGGGCGGCTTTGTCGATTCAATTGCTGGTGGCGGCGGGCTTATTACGGTTCCGGTACTGCTGGCAACGGGAATGGCGCCGGTTAATGCGCTCGCCACAAACAAGGCATCGGCAATGTTTGGGTCATTTACCGCAACCTATACCTATGCCCGCAAAGGCCATGTAAACCTTGGCGAAATGAAATTTGCCATCGGTTTTACCTTTATCGGTGCGGCAATTGGTACGCTTTTGGTACAAATGCTTGATGCGCGGGTCATGATGGCAGTTATTCCTTTTTTGCTTATTGGCGCTTCGCTTTATTTTGCTTTTGGTCCACGCATAAGCGAGATTGACCGCCACCACCTTATGGAGCGAACCCCATTTTATGCCCTGTTCGGGTTGTTAATTGGCTTTTATGACGGGTTCTTCGGCCCCGGAACCGGGTCTTTTTGGGCGCTGGCTTTTGTTGCGGTGTTGGGATTTGGAATGCTAAAAGCCACCGCGCACACCAAGGTGGTTAATTTCACGTCTAATTTTACATCGTTTTTGTTTTTTGCATTTGCCGGACACGTTTTGTGGTTACCTGCCGCAGTTATGGCATTGGGTCAGCTTATTGGTGCGCGAATTGGCGCCAATACCGCCATCAAACACGGTGCTAATGTAATTCGCCCGTTGCTGGTAATGGTGTCTTTAATTATTACGGCTAAGCTTATTTATGATAATCCGGAAAATATTATCCATCAATGGATTGCAGGCTTGATTGGGTAACAAACAGGCCGCAATGGATTTTTGTTTTTTATTTAAAAATACCATCAAGCAAATCCATTAATTCTGTAATTTTTATCGGCTTGGCCAAGTATGCATCAAACCCGGCATCTTTTGCTTTTTCTATTTCATGCGACATTGCCGCAGCAGTAATTGCAATAACCGGAATATTTTTTGTTTTTTCCATTTGCTTAAGCTTGATGGTTGCATCAATTCCGCTAATTCCGGGAAGGTTAATATCCATCAATATGGTATCGGGCATTTTGCTTGTGGCAATTTCAATTCCGCTTTCAGCATTATCGGCGATGATTAGATCTATGTTTTCTATGTTTTCGAAAACTTTTTCCATGAGCTGTTGATTGGCTGGATTGTCTTCGACGTAAAGTATCAAAGCTTTCCTGTTTTTTGCACCAATGAATTTTTTAATTACATCTTTATCGCTTTGTTTTTTCAACCCGACGCCTGATTTTAGCGCATCATCATCTGCCAACGGCAATTCAATCCAAAATGTTGTGCCTTTTCCTTCTTCGCTGTTAAAACCAATTTCGCCATTCATCATGTGCAACATCTCGCGGGTAATGACCAGCCCTATACCGGTACCTTCTATTTCCGATGCTTCATGGCCAAGGCGATTAAATGGTTCAAACACCCTTCCTTGTTTTTCTTTTGGAATTCCGGGGCCGGTATCTGAAACCGAAAGATACATTTTATTATTATCTA
>JAOULV010000156.1 GCA_029881835.1 Rhodospirillaceae bacterium | reverse complement strand
TGAGGTAGCATCAAGCACCAATGGGCAACTTACCCCACCGGTTATGGGTGCGGCTGCATTTTTGATGATTGAATATGTCGGTGTCAGCTATATGGATGTTGTTCGCCACGCTTTTTTACCGGCATTAATTTCGTACATTGCCCTGCTTTATATTGTGCATCTAGAGGCATTAAAGCTTGGGCTTAAAGGGTTAGCGCGAAGCGGGCCAGCGCGCACCATACTGCAGCGCATTGCCAATGCTTTACTGGGCTTTATTGTGGTCGCGGGCCTTGGCGGGGCAATATATTATGGCCTTGGTTGGACAAAGGAAGTATTTGGCGATGGCACCATTTATGCCGCCATGGTTTTGTTTTTGCTGGCCTATGTTGCCTTGGCAAAGGTTGCTTCAGTCATTCCCGATTTGGACCCGAATGATTTATCAAAAGAATTATTGGTAACGCCCGAACTTGGCCCAACGGTAAGAACGGGACTTTATTATTTATTGCCAATTGTTGTGCTGGTCTGGTGCCTGATGATTGAGCGTTTTTCGCCGGGGTTATCTGCATTTTGGGCAACCATGGCGATGATATTTATTGCACTGACCCAGCATAGCTTAAAAGGGCTTTTGCGCGGCAAACACGACCATATAAATGATATAAAGCATGGTTGGTGCCAATTTATTAGCGGTATGGCGGCAGGTGCGCGCAACATGATCGGTATTGCCGTTGCAACCGGTGCGGCTGGCATAATTGTTGGCACCATATCGCTTACCGGCGCACATCAAATCATGGGTGAATTTGTCGAATTTCTTTCCGGTGGTAGCTTGATGTTAATGCTGTTTTTGGTTGCGGTGCTTAGCCTGATTTTGGGCATGGGGTTACCGACCACCGCTAATTATATTGTGGTTTCCAGCCTGATGGCGCCTGTCATTATTTCGGTTGGCGCGCAATCAGGTTTGATCGTGCCGTTAATTGCGGTTCATATGTTTGTATTTTACTTCGGAATATTGGCCGATGATACGCCACCGGTTGGTCTGGCGGCGTTTGCCGCATCAGCCATATCTGGCGGTGATCCAATCCGCACCGGTATTCAAGGGTTCATGTACGATATCCGCACCGCAATATTGCCGTTTTTGTTCATATTCAATACCGATTTATTGCTTATTAATGTTGATGCACTGCACGCGGTATTTGTGTTTATAACCGCCCTTATCGCCATGCTGACATTTGCTTCTGCAACCCAGCAATATATGTTTGTTCGCAATAGGCTGTGGGAAACTGCGGCATTGTTGCTAGTTGCGTTTACCATGTTCCGCCCCGGCTATTGGTTAGACCAGATAAGTGAACCGTATGATTATTACCCGGGCACCGAAATATCCACCTTGGCGAGCGAAGCCCCGGCTGATGCAGAACTTCGCATTATCGTTTCCGGGCCCGATAGCCGCTACGGCGATATGTATTCAACCACTGTTATGGTACCATTGGGAAAAGACGGCGACGGCGAAACCCGCCTGATGACCGCTGGCGGCATTACGGTAAATATAGATGGCGAACAGGCCATATTGGATGAACCAATGCCCAGCACCGCATTATCACGGGTTATGTTGGCGTTTGATTTTTATGCCGACACGCCGGTTATAATTGAACGCATAGAGGTTCCGACCGAACGCATAGATAAGGAATGGTTTTTTATTCCTGCTATCTTGCTTTTGTTTTTTGTTATCGCTTTGCAACGCCGGCGCCTGCGCGCAGAAGCCACCAATTGAAAGGGATAGCCCATGTTTAAAGATATTTTATTGGCTGTTGATTTGAATGATGAAAGCTCATGGAACAAGGCCCTGCCCGTGGCATTGGATTTTGTCAACGCATCTGGCGGAACGCTTCATGTAATGACTGTTGTTCCTAATTTTGGCATGTCAATAGTTGGTCAGTTCTTTCCCAAGGGGTATGAAAAAGAAGTTGGGGAAAAGGTTCTTGTCGCACTAAAAGAATTTGTCAAAACAAATGTGCCCGATGATATAAAAACTCAGCGCATTGTTGGCGAAGGAACAGTTTACGAAGTAATTCTCAACATGGCAGAAAAAATTAATGCCGACATGATAGTTGTTTCATCTGGACGTGATGACTTAAAAGATTTCTTACTTGGCCCCAACGCCGCGCGTATTGTGCGCCATGCCAACTGTTCGGTTACCGTAGTACGCTAAAAAGGCACCAAACCCATGAGCACGAAGCTATGGAGTCCGACAAAAGAACGCATTGATGCGACCTTACTGAGCAAATTCCTAAAACAGGCAGGGTTAAAGTTTGGAATTAACCTGCCGTCCTATGATGAGGCTTGGGAATGGTCGATAGACAAACCTGACGAATTTTGGCGTTTGGTTTGGGATTTTTGCGATGTAATTCCCGCAATTCCTGCAAGCGAGCCCGGCCCGGCATTAAAAACCGACAAAGCATTAATAAACGCCGAATTTTTTCCAAACGCCAAGTTAAACTTTGCGCAAAATCTATTGCGCCGCAAAGGAAACGACCCGGCAATAATTTTTCATAGCGAAAACGGGGCAAGGCGCGAACTATCGTGGGACGAATTGCATGACAATGTCGCAAAAACCGCTCAAGCGCTAAAAGAAATTGGGGTGAACAAAGGCGACCGGGTTGCTGGCTTTATGCCCAATATGCCGGAAACCGTGATTGCCATGCTGGCCACCACTTCCCTTGGGGCGATATGGTCATCGTGTTCGCCTGATTTTGGAACCCAAGGCGTGCTCGACCGCTTTGGGCAAATTGAACCCAAAGTTCTTTTTGCGGCTAACGGGTATTTTTATAATGGCAAGACCTTTGATTGCCTAAAAACCGTGAGCGAGCTTTCATCATTAATCCCAAGTCTTAGTAAAATTATTATTGTACCGTTCACCGATGAAAACCCCGATATATCAAACCTTGGCGACAAGGGAATAACCTACCCCGAAATATTAAACGGCCAGAAACTTGCGCCAATTCAGTTTGTAGAAATGGCGTTTAATGACCCTGCCTTTATTTTGTTTTCTTCCGGCACCACGGGCGTGCCTAAATGCATTGTTCACAGGGGTGGCGGGGTGTTGTTGCAGCACCTTAAAGAACACCAATTGCAATGCGACGTTAAGCCCGGTGATAGATTGTTTTATTTTACCACTTGCGGGTGGATGATGTGGAACTGGTTGGTATCGGGCCTGGCCAGTGGTGCCACAATTGTGCTTTATGATGGCTCACCATTTTATCCGGATGGAAACCGCCTTGCCACAATTGCCGAAAGCGAAAATATAACGCATTTTGGCACTTCGGCTAAATATCTTGATGCTTGCGCCAAAGCGGGGATAGAGCCTGCCAAAACGCACAAGCTTCCAGATTTGCGCGCCATACTTACCACCGGATCACCATTATCGCCTGCGGGTTTTGATTATGTTTATCAAAACTGGAAAGCTGATTGCTGTTTATCGTCCATTGCCGGGGGAACCGACATTGTGGGTTGTTTTGTTGGCGGTAACCCGATTGGCCCGGTTTACCGGGGTGAATGCCAAAAACGCCATTTGGGTATGAATGTGCAGGCTTTTGATGAAGCCGGTGTGGCGGTAAGCGGTAAAGCGGGTGAATTGGTATGTCTTAACCCGCACCCTTCTATGCCGTGGGGCTTTTGGAGCGACCCCGAGCGCAAGCGTTATTATGATGCATATTTTTCAACTTTTGATAACGTCTGGCGCCATGGTGATTTAATAGAAATAAAAAAAACCGGCGGGGTGGTATTTTTTGGCCGTTCCGATGCAACCCTTAACCCCGGTGGGGTGCGCATTGGTACGGCCGAAATATACCGCCAAGTTGAACGCATTGAAGACGTTCTCGATAGCGTCGTTGTCGGGCAAAATTGGGATGACGATGTGCGAATTATTTTATTTGTAAAATTGCGCGAAAGCGCAAATTTAAGCGATGATTTAATAAAACGCATTAAAAGCGAAATTCGCACCAATACCACACCGCGCCATGTGCCTGCTAAGATAATATCTGTTCCAGACATTCCGCGCACCAAATCGGGCAAAACGGTGGAACTGGCGGTACGTGACGTTATTCATGGGCGCACGGTTGGCAACACGCGCGCCATGGCCAACCCTGAAGCGTTAGAGTTTTTTAAAAATATCAAGGAATTGGAAGCGCAATGACAGCTTTACCAAAACTAATTATTCAAGAAGTTTATTAAGCCCGCTGATTGCTAGAGCTTGCTGTAAATGGATTTAATCTGCTTACCCCGTGCTTACCCGGCGTATTTCGGGCCAAAACCCAGACAAACAAAAAACCCGTAACCATTTGAGG
>JAOULV010000155.1 GCA_029881835.1 Rhodospirillaceae bacterium | reverse complement strand
CAGCAATAATTTTTGGCGATTGGCAGAAAGTTTGGCGGTGGATATGTCCGGCGCGCATGGCTGGTTAGATGAAAGCGGAAAAACCCTTCACAGTTATGGCTAAAGTTATAAAATAGATAAAATGAAGCAAGCGCAAACCACATTAAAAATAAAAACCAACAAGCAGGGGTTATTTGAAATAACTCCAATGGTGGCTAATTGGTTGCACGGGTGTAATATTAACGCCGGTATTTTGACGGTTTTTTGCCGCCACACATCGGCATCACTGATAATACAAGAAAACGCCGACCCCGATGTGGCGCTTGATTTGCAAGATTTTTACAAACAACTGGTGGCTGAGGGAAATGGCATTTACCGCCATTCATCCGAAGGAGTTGACGATATGCCGGGGCATATAAAATCAACCCTTAGCGATGTATCGCTTTCAATACCGGTTATTAATGGTTCGCTGGCATTGGGAACGTGGCAGGGAATATTTTTATTTGAACATCGCGCCCGCGACCACAACCGCGAAGTGGTGCTACATATAATGGGTGAATAATTTAAATCTTGCGCCCAAGTTGCTGAAGTATGCCTTGGACTTCCATCCACGCATCGCGAACTTTTTGGTCGCCTTCATCATCCAGACAAACATGAAAATAACATTGCAACGCTTCGGCCAATTGCAATATAGCCCCATCGGCACCTTCACTGGTATCTGACTGGCGGAACAAAAGACCGTCCATCAGCAATTCGACGATATCTTCTATTTTTTCGTTTGCCGCGCCTATTTCAAAAACTCTGGACAGCAGGCTAAAACGTCTGGCCGCGCGGCTAAGAATTGCGTGCAGTTCATTTATGTTAAGCGCTTTTTTTTGTTCATCGTATTGGCGTTTTAGTTCACCCAAATCTGCACCGTTACCATTTTCAAGCTCGGTACGAAGGTTTTGCTCAATTTCAATAAATTGCTTTTCAACGCCAGCCAGCTCTCTGGCCGCCCAGTCCAGCTCTTCTTTTACTTCATGCAAAAGGTGCGTCATTTTTTAAAACCTTTATTTTGCCTTATTGGGTGACTAAATTAAACCAAGCAAAAAATTTATGGTCTGCCATTGTGACATGGCAGGTTAACCGCAAAATAGCATAAAAACAAACACTGGAATTGTTAATGACACTGAAATCACTAATTTTTGATGTAGATGGAACCCTGGCCGACACCGAAGAGGCCCACCGGATGGCCTTTAACGATGCATTTCAAGCAGCAGAACTTGGATGGAGCTGGGGTGTGGCACTTTATAAAGACCTTCTCGCCGTGACCGGCGGGAAAAAACGCATCAGGTTTTTTCTTGAAACAACAAATGACCCGGCATTGTCGCGCCCTGATTTAGATGAGCTTATTTCAAACCTGCACGCCAGCAAGACCGAATTTTTTATCAACCGCTTAAAAAATGGCCAGGTACCACTACGCCCGGGAATTGAACAACTTATCTTATCGGCGCGTGAACAAAAAATGCCAATTTCAATTGCCACCACCACCACCCCGATAAACGTTGAAACCCTAATCCGGGTTAATTTGGGCGATGATGCGCTTAATTGGTTTGAAGCAATTGGCGACGGCGGAAAAGTGCCGGAGCTAAAACCCGAACCAGATGTTTATAACTGGGTGTTGGAAAAAATAAATCTCAAACCCGAAGAGACCTTGGCGTTGGAAGATTCTAAAAACGGTGTTGTCGCCGCACGTGGAGCGAATATCCCGGTATTGGTCGTGACCAACGATTATACCATTGGCCAGGATTTTACCGGTGCGTTAGATGTGTTGGAAACCTATGACGGTTTGACGCTGGAAGACCTGAAGGCGAGCCACGCGAAAGCATAAATAGCCTCGGGAAAAATGGCGCACCCGACACGATTCGAACGTGTGACCTCTGCCTTCGGAGGGCAGCGCTCTATCCAGCTGAGCTACGGGTGCTTAAAAAACCACGGGGTTTATTAGCCCAATTTGGGGTGCTTGGCAATCAGGCGGGGGCGGCTAGGCAATTTGTGCAAATCGTGCGTGGGGAATGGTGATGGTTACTGTGGTGCCTATTCCTAGGGCAGATTGCACACGCATGCTGCCGCCGTGCAATTCAATTAGTTCTTTAGTTATGGGCAGGCCAAGCCCGGTTCCTTCACGCTTGTTTTGGTAGGGGCTATCAATCTGGCCAAAACGCGAAAGAGCGGTTTTTATCCCTTCTTCGTCCATGCCAACACCATTATCGCTTACAACAATTTTAAGGTTACCGGCGTCATCAAGCCCACATTTCAATGAAACGTGTCCACCAGAAGGCGTGAATTTGACCGCATTGGAAACAATGTTAAGCAAAACCTGTTTTGCCCGGCGCACATCAAGCAACACCTGGCCGATGCCGCCGGCAATTTCTGTTGTGACATTAACGCCCCCATTGGCGGCCCGTTGGCTGATCATTATATCTACGGATTTTATTATATCTGCGATATCGGCGTATTCTTCATTTAAAGAAATTTTCCCCGCTTCAATTGCAGAAACATCAAGAATATCATTAATCAGGTTCAGTAAGTGCTGACCAGATGTGTGGATGTCATTAACATAAACATCGTATTTTGGGTTTCCAAGTGGGCCAAAAACCTTTTCCTTCATTGTATCGGAAAAACCGATAATCGCATTTAAGGGGGTTCTTAATTCATGGCTCATTGAAGATAAAAATTCAGATTTTGCAATGTTTGCCTGCTCGGCACTTGCTCTGCTCAGCTCAAGCGCGCCGCGTGATTCCTGTAAAGTTTTGGCCAGAAAATCACTTGTGAATTTTTCTTTAAATGAATTGCACAAAGTTCCATTTATGCTTTTCGCAATAGAAATAATAAATACAGTAAAAACCGTAGTTAGCACGGCCATGATATAATTATCATTACCACCGTTTAGTATTAACTTAATTGTAAGCGGAACAAGAAATGCCAGCACATAAGTTGTGAATGTTGGCAAATATGAAGCCATGGTAGCGGCCGAACCAACAGCAACGCCCATTAATACCACTATTATAAATGGCTGCAGGTGGGTTTCGGGTGTAATAAAATTTATAACAATATAGGCCCACAGCAACCCATTAATCCCAGCACCAAAAAGATGGCGCATAGCCCAACGTTTATATTCTGTGGCAGGGGCGGTTTTTGGCGGAAAGGTCTGGGTATTTAGGTATCCGGCAATGGATGATATTAAGCTGGCGGCTAGCCAATAAAAAATAGAACCATCCGCAGTTTCGGCCCACAAAAAAACAGCCACTATAGTTGTTACTAAAAAATTAGCGGCAATACCGCGCGGCGCATTTTTGCAGATGGCCTTAAGGCAGGCTTGGTTAACTAGCTCTTCCATCTGGTGCGATAAATAACCGTGGCCAGCTGATTGTTCAGAGCCGGGTGACCAAAAATTATTATTGTTTTTAATCGGCATTGGCATTGCCCCCCCAAGCATGATTAATATTATATGATTATAGCCGATTATCAAATAGCTATACCCGCTCTTGATCTTAGGTGTTATATGGTGGCCATGGACACAGATAATAATAAATCACCAACCCCCGCATACAGCCCGCCACCCGGCCACCGGGCCGAGCTGTTAATGCCGGCTGGGTCGCTGGTGAAGCTGAAAACCGCAGTGCTTTATGGTGCCGATGCGGTTTATGCCGGCACGCCCGATTTATCACTGCGCACGCAGTCTGATTTTTCATTGGAAGATTTGTTAGAAGGGGTGCGTTTCGCCCATGAACACGGTGTGCGAATATATTTAACCCTTAATCTTTTTACCCATAACCGCGATATTGAAAAACTGCCAGAATTCGTCAAAACCGTGCGCCAGGTAAACCCCGATGGGGTAATTGTATCGGACCAAGGAGTGTTCCATTATTTGCGCGAACACGCCCCTGAAATAGATTTACACATTTCAACCCAGGCCAATGCCTGTTCATGGCTAACGGTTGAAAGCTGGAAAAAACAAGGTGCAAAATTATGCGTGCTTGCGCGCGAAGTAAGCTTTGCCGAATTAAGCGAAATACGCGCTAAATGCCCGGATATAAAACTAGAAGCATTCGTTCACGGGGCCATGTGTATGACCTATTCCGGGCGCTGCCTGCTTTCAAATTATCTGGCCGAACGTGGTGCCAATCAGGGTAACTGCGCGCAAAGCTGCAGGTGGAGCTACAAAGTTTTAGCGCGCAAAAAAAATGGCGACGAAGTCGAAATCACGCCTGAAAACAAAGACGATTTTGATTTTTATTTAGAAGAAGAATATCGCCAGGGCGAATTAATGAAAATCGAAGAAGATGACCGTGG
>JAOULV010000154.1 GCA_029881835.1 Rhodospirillaceae bacterium | reverse complement strand
TCGCCGACCTGATGGCCGTAGGTATCATTAAATTTTTTAAAATAATCAATATCAATCATCATCAATGAAAGATCTTCTCCGTTTTCCATTGCATCGCGCGCGGCATGGCGCAATTCCATATCAAACATTTTACGGTTGGCAATACCGGTCAGGGAATCTGTTAATGCTTCTTTGCGCATATCTTCAAGGTCTTCGCGTAGCTGGCTGACCTCGGAATTGGAATCGTTTAATTTTTGTTCTAGCTTGCTATTTATTTCTTCCATTTTTTGGGTTTCATTTAAAACCCGGCTTATGACTTCTTTCAAGCCCACTTGTTCGTTGGCGGCCGAAATATCGCCTTTGGCGGTGCTAAGGGTTTCGCCATATTTTGAAACATCGCCACCGGCTTCACCGACATAATCCATGATGCGTTTTAGTTCTTCGTTTATGCGCTCGGCGGTTTCGTGCAGGGCGTCATCTTCAACGCTGGCGGTAAAGAACCTGCTATAAAGGTCTTCACTGATGGTATTGGTGATTTCTTGCTTGTTGTCGGTCAAAATAGAAATCATGTGCGAAAGGTTGGGGTTGCGCCCGGCGGCATGGGTGTACCAAACCAGAAAATTTTCCGGTGTCGGGGGAACCGAATTGGTGGTCATGCCCTGAAGGGCACCCTTGGCGAACTCAAGTGCTTGTTCAAAAGAATCAGAAATTGCCATAATTTGTCCCGTTTTTCCCCAACATCCAATGACTTTGAAGGCATTTAAGGATATTTGCCAAAGTTTTTGTATGGCCCATACTTCTAATGCAATGGTTCATAATCGCCATTTTTGTACGTCTATGCAATATGGAGCCATATGTATGTAATATTTATGCCAATGGTGGCGGATTTGGCCAAAAATCCCCCTTATCCGGGGTGGAACACCACGGCCAACGGGTGTAAAAGCTATGGCACCAATGCCGTTGGGGTAAAAAATTAACAAAATGGCGGTATTTTAACCCTTTCACAGATGTAGTGTTTTACCAAAATGCCAATTTCCGAAGCTAACCCAGAATATGAACTTGCCGTGGTTGTACCCGTGCATAACGAGGAACTTAACGTTCGCCCGTTGATTGAAGAAATCGCCGCCGCACTTGATAATAAATCCAACTACCAGATGGTTTATGTTGATGATGGCAGTAGCGATGATACCCCCCAACGGTTGATTGAGCTGGCGAACGAACATCCGCGCCTTTGTGTTATAAAACATATCAATTGCTGCGGACAAAGCGCGGCGGTAGCAACCGGGGTCAAGGCGGCCAACGCAAAATTTATTGCCACCTTAGATGGTGACGGGCAAAACGACCCCGGCGATATACCCGAGCTTCTTGAAACCCTAAAATCAGCACCCAACCCTGATATGCTTTTGGTCGCCGGCTGGCGGACAAAACGCAAAGATACCGAATGGAAGCGCATCCAATCTAAAATTGCCAATGCAGTTCGCTCAGCTCTGTTAAATGATGCAACCCCTGACACCGGATGCGGGCTAAAAGTTTTTAGCAAAGCCGCATTTCTGGATATGCCGCGGTTTGACCACATGCACAGGTTTTTGCCAGCCTTGATGATAAGGCGCGGCGGCAGCGTTGTTTCGGTTGCGGTGAACCACCGCCCACGTGAACGCGGTATTTCCAAATATGGGATGTGGGGTCGCTTAAAAGTAGGGATTGTAGATTTATTTGGCGTTATGTGGCTAATCAAACGCGGATCAAAACCCATAAGCGAAATTGTGCGTGAATCAAAATCGGGGAACGGTGCACAATGAAAGCAAGTGTAATGTTGCGCGGCATTGTAATGATTGCAACGCTGGCGCTGCTTGGTTTTCTTTTTCAGACAAGCGAAATTAACGGTGCGCTCGACGAAGGGTGGATTGAATCCCACATCATGGGTCGCGGCATTATTGGTGAGCTGTTATTTTTAGGAATGGCGACGTTTATTACTGCGGTTGGCCTACCGCGACAGGTTATTAGCTTTCTTGGTGGTTATGCATTTGGTTTGGTAATGGGAACCGTTCTCGCCCTGATGGGTACGGTTTTGGGTTGTGCCATTGCGTTTTATTATGCCCGCATTTTGGCGCGCGCACCAATTCAAAAAAGGTTTTCCACCCGGGTACGCACGTTGGATAATTTTCTTCACGACAATACTTTTTCCATGACCTTGCTGGTGCGCATGCTACCGGTCGGGTCTAACGTTGCGACCAATTTGGCGGCGGGCGTTTCTTCGGTGCGGGGTTTTCCGTTCATTGGCGGTTCGGCCATTGGTTACCTGCCGCAAACGCTTGTTTTTGCCCTTGCCGGAAGCGGCATTGCGGTGGACCCGGAATTAAGAATAGGTTTAAGCATAATTTTATTTGTGCTTTCAGGTGCCCTGGGGGTTTATCTTTACAGGCATTTCCGCCACGGCAAATCGCTTGATAGCGAAATCGATAAAGAAATAGGCGAAGCAAGCGACCTTAGCAAAAACTAATCCGGAAAACCGCATGAACCAAACCCCGCACGTTGCAACTACAAAAACCATGTGGGCAGCACTTGTGTTGTTGTGTTTGGCAATATTCGTGCCCGGGCAAACCGCATTGCCGGTTATGGACCGTGACGAGGCCCGCTTTGCCCAAGCATCCAAGCAAATGCTAGAAAGCGGCGATTTTGTTCATATTTATTTTCAAGAAACCCCACGGGCGAAAAAGCCTGTAGGAATTTATTGGCTACAATCGGCCAGCGCACATTTATTTGGCGGGGCCGATGCCCCGATTGGCGCTTATCGCTTACCTTCAATGTTAAGCGCCATCGCCGCAGTGCTGGCGACGTTTTATTTTGGCAGCTTTATGTTCGGTGCGCGCGTTGCGTTTTTGGCTGCAGGGTTTTTGGCATCTTCGTTGATTGTGGTAAACGAAGCCCATCTTGCCAAAACCGACGCCACATTACTGCTGACGACTATTTTAGTTCAAGGTACGCTTGCGCGTTATTATCTTTTTTCTAAAAACCAAACTTCAGCACCGGGCATTGGCACCTTTGGCGTTTTATGGTTGGCCATGGGTGCGGGCATTTTAATCAAGGGCCCGGTTACCCCGCTGGTTGCACTGTTAAGCGTATTTGCAATTAGCATTTGGGATAAAAACTGGAAATGGTTTTCCCAAACCCGCCCGCTTATTGGCATTATAATTGCGGCCACGGTTACCCTGCCGTGGGCTATTGCGGTTTCTTTTGATGGCCCCGGTGCCGCAGATGGTGAAAATTTTATAATTCGCGCAATTTCCGAAGATCTTTTACCAAAACTTTTAGGCGCGGAAGAATCCCACGGTGCGCCGCCCGGATATTACAGCCTGTTATCGCTGGTCGGGCTGTGGCCGGCATCGCTGTTTTTATTGCCCGCCGTTTGGGCGGCTATAAAAATGCGTGAACAGCCAGCGGTTCGGTTTGCCCTTGCCTGGGCCATACCGTTATGGCTGGTTTTTGAATTAATCCCGACCAAACTTCCACATTATGTACTACCTGCGTTCCCTGCCCTGACATTGTTGATTGCCTATTCACTGGCACACGCTACGAATATTTTTTCAACCAAACCTGCACGGGTGTGGGCGCTAATCTGGATGGTGCCGGGTCTGGCTTTGGGCGGGGCCGCAATTGTATTGCCATTTATTGCCGGAGACGGATTTAGTCCATGGTCGTTAATGGCAACCATTGGTGCGGCAATAGCAACGTTTTGGGGTGGGGCATTATTTTTCAAACAACGCCTGTGGCAGGCGGCAACGGCAATTATAATTGGTGGGGCATTAACTTATGGTGCTGTTTTCCAAGGGGTGTTACCGGCATTAAGCGATTTGTGGATATCAAACCGCATGGCGGCCAGCCTTGAAACATACTTTGCTGAAAACAAAATAACCGATAATAGGGCGGTGCTGCTTTCCGGTTATAATGAACCCAGTGCCATATTTCTTTTGGGAACAAAAACCCGTAGCGTCAACCCCGAAGGGGCGGCAAGTCTGCTTATTAGCGGTGAATATTCCGCAGCATTTATTTCGGATGCGGGAAACCAAGCTTTCTCATCAGCCATAAATGCGCAAAACACGGCAGTAAAACAAATATCAACCATTAGCGGGTTTAATTATTCCAAGGGTAAAAAGCTTGTCTTGCACATTTATGTTCTTGCGGACAAAATCCCACAATGAATAAACAGCCATCAACCGATACCTTATGGTTACTGCCCCGGGATCATGCCCGGCTGTGGGCGGCAGGTTTTGTGGTGGTGGCGATATTTTGCGCGCTATCGTACATATTTTTTGATCTAAAAATTGCAGTTTTTATCCGCGA
>JAOULV010000153.1 GCA_029881835.1 Rhodospirillaceae bacterium | reverse complement strand
CAAATTCAGGCCGGTGTTTTCCAAAAACTGGATAGAGCAAAACTTACCAACTGGGGCAACCTGTGGGACACAATTCTTCAGCGCGTAGATGTTTATGATCCGGGCAACCAGTATGCGGTTAACTATATGTGGGGAACCACCGGTATTGGCTATAACACCAAAATGATTGCCGAACGTATGGCCGATGCGCCGGTTAATTCATGGGACATGGTGTTTAAACCAGAAGTAGCGGCTAAATTTGCCGATTGCGGTATTTACATGCTTGATGCCGGTGATGAAATGATCCCGGCGGCATTAAAATATATCGGCGAAAACCCTGACAGCAAAGACCCGGCAGTAATCGCCAAAGCCGAAGCTGTTTTAATGGCTGTTCGCCCGTATATTCGTAAATTCCATTCTTCTGAATATATTGATGCCCTTGCCAACGGCGACATCTGCGTTGCGGTTGGCTGGTCTGGTGACGTATTGCAAGCGCGCGATCGTGCCGCCGAAGCCGAAAACGGCGTAGAATTAAACTACGTTGCGCCGGAAGAAGGTGCCTTAATGTGGCTTGATATGATGGCAATTCCCGCCGATGCACAGCATCCGGACAATGCCCACACCTTCATCAACTACTTGATGCGGGCCGAAGTAATGGCCAAGGCATCTAACTACGTTTATTACGCCAACGGTAACAAGGCTTCCGAGAAGTTCTTGGCCGAAGACGTGATTGGCGATCCTGCCATTTATCCAACCCCGGCAGCTCTAAAGACGCTTTATCTTACCACGCCCTATGATGCGGATTCCCAGCGTGTGCTCACGCGCATTTGGACCCGCGTAAAGAGCGGACAGTAAGGTTAATTAAAGACCGCCCCATAATAATGTGGGGCGGTCTTTTTTATTGTATGCCCGAAAGGCTTTAAATAAATGGGTGGGGAAGTAACTAAATCACGAAAAGTATGGGCGCCGTGGAATGAAGCGGACGCCAAGCCGTTTGTTCGCATTGAAAATGTGACCAAGAAATTCGGTTCCTTTACCGCGATTGATAATGTAACGCTTGATATTTATGAGCGTGAATTTTTTTCATTATTGGGCCCGTCTGGCTGTGGCAAAACAACCCTGCTTAGGATGCTGGCAGGGTTCGAAACCCCAACCAGCGGTCGGGTGATAATAGACGGCGAAGACATGTCAACTGTTCCGCCACACAAACGCCCGGTCAATATGATGTTTCAATCGTACGCATTGTTCCCGCACATGACGGTTGAACAAAATATTGCTTTTGGCCTGAAGCAAGACCGCATGGCAAAAGATGAAATTACTGAACGCGTTGGCAAAATGTTAAAGCTGGTGCGTATGGAAAAAATGGCTAAGCGCAAGCCCGACCAGCTTTCCGGCGGGCAGAAACAACGCGTTGCCTTGGCGCGATCGCTTGCCAAAAAACCAAAAATCCTTTTATTGGACGAACCATTGGGTGCGCTGGATAAAAAACTGCGCGAAGAAACCCAGTTTGAATTGGTAAACATTCAAGAAACCCTTGGCATAACGTTTGTAATTGTTACTCACGATCAAGAAGAAGCCATGACTGTATCGTCGCGTATTGCGGTAATGGATCACGGTTATGTGGCGCAAATAGCATCCCCCGGTGAAATTTATGAATATCCAAATTCACGCCAGGTAGCGGAATTTATTGGTGATGTTAATATTATAGAAGGACAGATTACGGAAATAAGAAGCGATTCGGCTACCATAAAAATAAAAGGTACCGATGTGCCGGTTGAAACCGGACGCAGCGTAAACGCAACGGCAGACGAATGGGTATGGGTTGCCATTCGCCCAGAAAAAATGATTATCAGCCTTGATGCGCCGAAGAACGGCTCGATAAATTGTATAGCCGGCAAGGTCATGGATATTGGATATCTTGGCAAACTGTCTGTTTATCATGTCCGTATGGAAGATGGGCAAATAATAATTGTTACACAGACAAATCGTATGCGTGAAACCGAGCGTACCATTACATGGGATGATCTGGTTCATGTTTCATGGTCACCGGATGCCGCAGTTGTTTTGTTGAGCTGATTGGTTTTTTTAAACATGATGCCAGAACAAATAAATGTCCAAACCGACAAAACACCCCGCAATGGTGGCGGTATTTCACGCATGGTTCGCGAATGCCGGCCATTTATATGGGGGGCAAAGGTGTGCAGGGCTTATGGGTTGCAGGGGCGCAGTATTACCGTTGCCATTCCATATCTGTGGATGTTGCTGTTATTTATGGCACCGTTTTTGATTGTGCTAAAAGTAAGTTTTTCTGAAATACGCATTGCCATACCACCCTACGCGCCGCTGTTTCAGTTTATTGATAATTCTTATATTCAAATAACGCTTCAATTAAAAAATTACGCAATGCTGTTTAAGGACGCGCTTTATGTAAATTCGTATCTTAGCAGCCTAAAAATAGCCACCATATCAACCATTGTAACGCTGGCCATCGGGTATCCCATAGCCTACGCAATGGCGCGCGCACCAAAAACATGGCGCCTGACATTGCTGATGCTTGTTATATTACCGTTTTGGACATCGTTTCTGATACGCGTTTATGCTTGGATTGCTATCTTAAAACCCGAAGGCTTCCTTAATATGGTTCTTATTTGGGCAGGGGTTATAGATAAACCCTTGATAATTTTGCATACCGACTGGGCCGTATATATAGGCATAGTTTATTCTTATCTGCCGTTTATGATTTTACCGCTTTACGCCAACTTGGAAAAAATGGATTTTTCTTTGCTCGAAGCCGCATCCGACCTTGGCTGCCCACCTGGAAAAACATTTTGGAAAATTACTTTTCCGCTATCCATGCCGGGCGTTATTGCCGGGTGTTTTTTGGTGTTCATTCCGGCGGTGGGTGAATTTGTCATTCCTGACTTGTTAGGCGGGTCAAGCACGCTAATGATAGGCAAAACATTATGGACCGAATTTTTTAGCAATCGTGATTGGCCGTTATCGTCAGCCGTGGCGGTAGTTTTGTTGTTACTGCTGGTTGTTCCCATAGTCTGGTTCCAGCGTTATCAGGCGCGCCGCAACATCGTTGATGTGGTATAGGGGTGATGATTTTATGAAAAAATTTACCACCTTTAACAAGCTATCGATAATTTTGGGTTTTTCGTTTCTTTATATCCCGATTATTTTGCTGGTCATCTACAGCTTTAATGAATCGCGCCTAGTAACGGTGTGGGCTGGGTTTTCTACCAAGTGGTATGGTGAACTGCTACAAAACCAAGGTATCGTAGGTGCCGCTGTCATAACCTTAAAAGTGGCGTTCCTTGCTTCAACCCTAGCAACCATACTGGGAACTATGGCTGGTTTTGCCATGGCCAGATTTGGTCATTTTCGTGGACGCACGCTGTTTAACGGCATGATTTACGCCCCGTTGGTTATGCCGGAAGTAATTACCGGGTTGTCGCTTTTGCTTATGTTCGTGGCTATTTCATTTAATCGTGGCATGTGGACCATAACCCTAGCGCACACAACATTTGCCATGTGTTATGTCGCTGTTGTTATACAATCGCGCCTCACATCATTTGACCGTTCCATCGAAGAAGCGGCAATGGATTTGGGCTGCACACCATTAAAAACATTTTTTGTAATTACCTTGCCGATAATAATGCCGGCCGTAGTTTCCGGATGGCTGCTTTCATTTACTTTATCACTGGATGATTTGGTTATCGCCAGTTTCACCACAGGGCCGGGCGCGACCACGTTGCCGATGAAAATTTATTCCATGGTTCGCTTAGGCGTTACACCAGAAATAAACGCGGTATCAACAATCATGGTTGGGCTTGTGGCAAGCGGTGTTGTCGTTGCTTCGTTCTTGCACAAACGTAGCGAGGCCCGCATCGCCAAGGCCGAAGTTATGGCAGGTAACGCACCATAAAAAATAAAAAAATAAAATAACCGGAGTAGTTTTATTATGTCGAAAAAAAACAAGAATGCCGCAGAGGAAGCTTTGGGTTTTTTGAAATCCCATCCAAAGATTGAGCATCTTGACGCAATTTTTCTAGATATAAATGGAATATTGCGCGGCAAACGCTATCCCCGTGCCGAAATTGTGCATCTATATGAAAAAGGCATGCTGATGCCCTATTCGGCAATGGTTGTTGATGTAACCGGCAATACATCGGATGCCGGCGGGGTAGGATTTAGTGATGGCGACCCTGACGGCGTTATGTTTCCGGTGCCGGGAACCTTGGTTCCGGTGCCGTGGGCGCATGAACCGACCGCACAATGCATAGTTTCATTTGATGGCAGCAACGAAGGCATGGAACTGCTGGAGCCCAGAAATATTCTGGCCAGAGTTGATGATAAGTTGCGCGCCGATGGGTTGTTTGCCACCTGCGCGTTGGAGCT
>JAOULV010000152.1 GCA_029881835.1 Rhodospirillaceae bacterium | reverse complement strand
GTATGCGGTATTAGCTTTCGTTTCCAAAAGTTATTCCCCACTGCTAGGTAGTTTCCCACGCGTTACTCACCCGTGCGCCACTCTACTAACACCCGAAGGTGCGTTCTCGTTCGACTTGCATGTGTTAAGCATGCCGCCAGCGTTCGTTCTGAGCCAGAATCAAACTCTCAAGTTGACTTACTAACCTTGGTTTCGAAAAACCAAGTTAGAACAGAGCCATCCTAAATTACACAAAACGTCACATATAAATAACATATAAGACGATTGCACAGACTTAGGCGTATCTGGATTTTGGCCTTAAAGACCTCAATCAGGACCGCCGCCTGCGCATCTCTTCCATTATCAACAATTTAAAAGAACAAACAAAAACCGAGGTCCTTAAACCCCGGAAAAAATGCGACAAACCGGCGGGCCAGTTCGTCGCGTCGGGGGGTTTTAGGCCCACCAGACGGGGATGTCAAACCTAAATTCTAAAAAAAATGAAATTAATTTAAGAACTTGGTTTAAATCTGGAATCGGTGACCAGAATCGATCACCAAGGGCCGGGATTGTACTCGCTTAATAATAAAAAAACAAGGCATTCCGCGCCGTTCAGGCGGTGATAGACACCTTGGCCTGCATTGATATAGGTTTGGTATGTAAGTGGTGCAATGGGCACTATGATTGGTGCTGTGGATCAATTTTTTTAATTTTTCAGGAGACGCCATTGGCAATTTTCAACAAAAATAAAGCGAATCCGGAGCGTTTTTTCACCCCTTTGGCGCCCATATCGGGCCCGATTCTTGGAAAAATTACCGTTTTGGCGGTTGTTTCGCTTGCCCTTGGGGCCTGCGCCCAAGGCTCGGCCCTTTCGTCCAATTCTTCCAGTCCCAAAACCGGGCCAAACGGGCAAATGGCAACGCCGGAAAAATCGTTTAACCGCTTTCCTGATATTCCCATCCCGACGGGAGCGGAAATGGACACAAAACGCACGCTTGTTTTTGGCAGCAATGAAGCTTGGTACGGACAGTTGGCGCTTAATGCAAAACACAATGGTGATTCAATATTTGATTTTTACAAACAAGAACTATCGGGTTTTGGATGGGAAGAAATTACATCAGTACGTGCCGATGTAAGCTCGCTTACATACATGCGGGCAGAACGGGTTGCGACAATTCAAATTTCCAAGAAAACAATTAGCGGAAGCGTGATAACCATTACCGTGTCGCCGCGTGGTGGTACAGTGCCGAAATAAAAGTTTGCTTAATTAAAAACAAAAAACCCGCCGACATTTTTTGCGGCGGGTTTTTATTTGTTTTTTCACCAACAGATTAATTGAAGTTGATTGTTGTCGGATCGCAATATTGACGTTTTTGTTTTAGGTTGCGACAAACGGAAACCGCTTCATCATTAGAAGAAAGTGGCCCCGCCTTTAAGCGATAAAAAATACCCTTTGGTGCGCCTAAATCAACCTGCTCAATGTTTTCCTCAAGATCGCCAAGTTGCGATGGGAACTTTGCTTGCAGTTCTCGCCAACCGGTTTGGGCGGCCTTCATTTGACGATATGACGCAAGGTGAATACCGGGCTGAAACCCTGATAATTTTTTTGCCGACGTTGCGGTGTTTGCAGTCATTTGTGTTGCGTTCGCCTGCCCTGTGGTTTGCGGTGGAGCGACCATTTGCGCATTCATCGAGCCTTCGATTTTTGCACGTTCGCGCAAATATTCATCATTGGTAATGATATCGGCCTGCTTCAAAAATTCTAACCTGCGAATAGCGTCGGCCGCACCCATTAAATCTTTCGGTGGCAATGGTGCCATCGCCACTGACGCGGGGTTTGCGGGCATAAGGGCATCAAGTATCATTGTCCGTTCAGAGCTATGCTGGCTAACAGATATGGCGCGCATTTCCAATGCCCTGCTTATGGCCCTAAGACGATTTGAAATTTGTCCAATCGGGGGAACCGGGCGGTCAAGACCTGCCGATGGCGGGTTGGATGAAAGCGGCAACAACGCCCCAATGTTTACTTGGCGGCGTTGGGCGAATTCGTCCGTTGTTATTAAGCCTTCCTCAACCAGCTTGCGCATCGCCCTGAAGCGTTCGACTATGTTTTTGTCGGCATCGGAAAAAGTTATTTCATCGGCCATAACACGGTTAACCGCCATTGAAGGGTTTGACGGTGTTACATAAAGCTTCGATGTCGGCATGGCGGCGTTCGCTGATGTTGCTTGCACCGCAGCGGGTGAAGACATTTGCGCCCCACCTACAGATGGTCCGGCACCACCGTTCATTAGGGTAAGGTTTATATTTGCCAATTCATTGATTGATTGCGGCTGGCTGCCAGTCCACAGAACAATTTCTTCGGTCGGTTGTGGTTGAATTGACATAATGCGTTCATAAAAGGCACGCGCTTTTCTTGATTGCCCGGTATTTTGATAAACAAGGGCGGAACCAAAAAGCGCGTGGACATCATTGGGGTTTATGGCAAGGGCTCTTTCAAAAAACCCTAACGCTTTTACGCTATCGCCTTTGGTCAATTCAGCCAAACCAAGTTCGGCAAAATCATTTTCGGCAACCGGGCCTTTGGCCCAAAACATATTATCCGTAAAAGCGCCTTCATTAATGGCACTGCATGCACCAAGTGAGGTTATGGCCAAAACCGCCGCACCAATTTTGATGTAGGACTTAATTTTCATGAGCTTTGATGCCCCCCACGCTTGCCGTCAATTTGATAACCGTGCGTCAACACAAACACAACGCCACAGCGCATTATGCCGTCACACACAGGTATAATTAGTAAACTGATTCGCCCTTAAAACGTAAACTAAAAGGTCAAACCAGCGCAAAATTGGCTGAAATTGGCTAAAAATATGGTTATTTTTCTTTATTGTTAAGTAGTTCGTTCATCCGCTGCTCGTATTCCTCTAACACCCGTCCGCATCCTTGTGTATGGGCAAACGGCAGCCGTGACATTGCCCCCTTGGCGATACGTTTACCACCTTCCAGCAACACGGCTTCGGTCACCATGACCTTTCCCAGTGTGCGGTTGATATGGGGAACAAGTTTTGGCCCCACACCATCGAACACCAGTTGGCGATTGGGGCCTATTTGCAGTGGGTACTTATTTAAAAAGGCTATCAATGTTTCACGAACGTGCACTGCTTTTTGACAAAAAGTCGGAACGTCTTCGGCATATTTCACCGTGTAAACGGTCGTTACCGCCCTGCTTTCCGTCATGCCGTTGGGTCTTTTGGCCGGCACCATCACAAACTGAAGCTGAATATGCGAATTTTCGCCCGGCAATTGCGCGTTTGCGGCGCCTGGAAAATACATCCCCACAATCAGTGAAATTACAAAAATAAATTTAAGTGTACGGTTGGGGGAAAAATTCATTTTTAAACTTTCGTGGCAGTAAAATTAAATACGGTAAAACTAAATACAGCTTCTGTATAATTAATAAAGCGCCCCCTATAGAGATGTTACCATAACATATATGTTTTTGTCACGAGGCGGGCTTTTTTCAGATTCTTCCGATATTTTAAAACCTTGATTTAAATACAGGGCGATTGCCCCATCCAAGCGGTAAAGTGTTTCAAGGCGCATTGATGAAAACGATGCGTCTTTTGCCGTGCGCATAATTTTTTCGCAAAGAATTTTACCAACTCCTTTGTTTCGCCATTTTGGCCGAACATAAAGGCGTTTCATTTCGCAAACTCCTTCACCAACCCCGACCATACCCACAACGCCCGCTACTTCGCCTTGGTAGGTTGCCAAAAGCAATGCGCCCTTAGGCAATGAATAGATGGTTTGGATATTTTGCATTTCAACGTCAAAATTCTGAAAACATATTTCTTCGGATAATTCTTTTTCATGTTCGCGAAAAAGAACCTTAACCACATCAAAGTCTTCGGCTGATACGGGGTTTGATACCCTTATTTCATTTTGCGTTGTCATGATTTGGGTCAATATTAAATTCAATTAATTCAGGTAATTCAGGCAAAATGGATGTTTATTCTGCGGTTTTGTTTGCCCTTGTTTTCTATCTTGCCGATACGCACCAAGCCAATTTCACCGGTTTCCTTAACGTGGGTTCCGCCGCATGGTTGCAGGTCAACACCGTCAATATTTATAATTCTTACCCGCCCCGAACCGCGCGGCGGGGAAACTGACATGGTGCGCACTAATTCAGGGCTGGCATCAAGTTCCGCATCGCTTATCCACGAATGGCTGACCGGGTGGTTTTCAGCTATTACCCGGTTTATTTCCTTTTGCAATTTTTCTTTATCCGGGCTTTCGGGCAAATTGAAATCAAGCCTGCTTTTATCAACCCCAACCTGCCCACCGGTTACGTCACCGGCGACCAGCGAACACAAAATATGCATGCAGGTATGCATGCGCATGTGTTTGTGGCGGCGATCCCAGTTTAGTTCTAGCGTTACTTCGTCACCCACATC
>JAOULV010000151.1 GCA_029881835.1 Rhodospirillaceae bacterium | reverse complement strand
TACCAACGTCTGAAGATTGTGCATCAAAACCCCTTTTTGCCCCCCGCCACAACTTGTAAAACCAGCGCACCAGCTAAGGAGGGAGCAGTTAAACAGTTAGTGCCCAGAGGTTACTATATGTGGTATTTGTTGCCAAATATTTACCCAATTTTTGAATACCGGGTTAACCATCAAGAGCGCACCTAGATAAATCGTTGATATTATGGGCCTAACAACACAACCAATAATCACCAGATTCGCCCCCAGTCCAACCGGGCCTTTGCATCTGGGCCACGCCATGGCGGCAATTTATGCGTTTGATATGGCGCGTGAACATGGCGCGGATGGCAGGTTTTTGTTGCGCATGGAAGATATCGATACCGCGCGCACGCGCCCTGAATTCGAGCAAGCAATTTTAACCGACCTTGAATGGCTGGGCCTTGAATGGGAAACCACTGTAAGGCGCCAATCGGAACACATGGCGGATTATCAAGCGGCCATCGACAGGTTAAATGAAATGGGACTTTTATATCCGTGCTTTTGCACCCGTGCGGAAATAATGGCCGAGATCGAGAGCTCCCCCAGTGCGCCCCACCTGAAAACCGAAACCCACGGGCCTGACGGGCCGCTTTATCCCGGAACCTGCCTGAAGCTTGGCGAAGATTTAGCAAAAGAAAAAATGGCTGCACAGGTGCCTTATGCCCTAAGGCTGAATATGCAAAAGGCTCTATCTATGGTTGATGGCCCGCTTATGTGGACAGACACCATCAAGGGTAAAATCAAAGCCACCCCCGAAATATTCCAAGACGTGGTGCTAGCCAGAAAAGACGTGCCGACCAGTTATCATTTGGCCGTTAGCGTTGATGATCACTTGCAAGGGGTTAACATGGTAACTAGGGGTGAAGACCTTTTTTCCGCCACCCATGTTCACCGCCTAATTCAGGCACTGTTAAGATTGGACGTGCCAAGTTACAGCCATCATGGCCTTGTGACAGACAATAACGGACTACGGTTGGCCAAGCGTGACAAGGCGACCACCTTGAAAACGCTACGCGAATCAGGTTACACCCCGACCGACATCAGAAACATGGTTGGATTAAAGACAAGAGGTTGAACAATTAGGCACCTATGGCTACATACCCCATGTTAGCGATTTAAAGGGAAAATCAAGCTCAGGTTGCAAGTTTAAGCTTGAACTATTGTGCGGTTTTCTTTTTATTAGAGGCGGGGGTCAGAGCTGGTATTAACCGCTTCTAAGAAATGCATAAGAATATTTAATATAACCCTCAGGATAGAAGACAAATCACATGAAAACCTGCCTTATCGTTGATGACAGCAAAGTCATCCGAATGGTTGCTAAAAAAATTCTCGATGGTCTTGGCTTTGGCACCGAAGAGGCTGCAGACGGGCAAATCGCACTTGATGCCTGCAAAGCCAAGATGCCGGATGCGGTATTGCTCGACTGGAACATGCCGGTAATGAGCGGTATTGAATTTTTGCGTGAACTAAGGGCGCTTCCCAATGGCAATGATCCAATTGTTATTTTCTGCACAACGGAAAATGATTTGGACCACATCCAAGAAGCAATGTCGGCCGGGGCCAACGAATACATAATGAAGCCTTTTGATTCAGACATTATTGAAGCCAAGTTCCAACAAGTTGGTCTTGTTTAAAGCACCGTACCGGAGACACGCAAAGTGAACCCTGAAGATTTTGATTTTATCAGCAAGCTTATAAAGGCCCGTTCGGGCCTGGCGCTGACGCCCGACAAAGCATACCTGCTTGAAAGCCGCCTTATGCCGGTGGCGCGCAGGCATGGCCATAATGGTTTAGAAGAACTTATCGGTGCGATGCGCACCCGCAAGGAAGAAAGCGTTATAGTTGAGGTCGTGGAAGCGATGACCACCAACGAATCTTTTTTCTTTCGCGACATCAAACCGTTTGATTTATTGCGCGACGAAGTATTGCCGCCAATGCTGGAAAAACGCGCCGGCAAAAAACATCTCAAAATTTGGTGTGCGGCCGCTTCCAGCGGACAGGAACCATATTCAATTGCCATCGTTTTAAAAGAACTTGGCGCAAAATTGGCTGGCTGGAATCTAGATATTCTCGGCACCGACATTTCCAATGAAATATTGAAAAAAGCCTCAAACGGCATGTATTCGCAGTTTGAGGTCCAGCGCGGCATGCCCATCCAGCTTTTGTTGAAATATTTCGATAAAAAAGACGAAACTTGGGAAATTAAGCCAGAAATCAAGAATATGGTCAGGTATAAGTACTATAATCTGCTTGAAAATCTTGCCCCGCTTGGCGGTTTTGATATCGTCTTTTGCAGAAATGTGCTCATTTATTTTGATGCAGAAACCAAAGGCAAGGTTCTGGCCCAGATTGCGGCACTAATGCCCGAAGATGGCATGTTGTTTCTTGGGGGCGCAGAAACAGTCTTGGGTGTAACCGACAAATTCAAGCCGGTACAAGGCCAGCGTGGCGTTTATGCCAGAGTGTAATTTATTATTTTTAATTGAAGCGCAGAGAAAAAATTATGTCTGACAAGAAATACCGTCTTGTAACCCGCGCAGATTTCGATGGCGTTGTCGCCGGGGGATTATTAATCGAGCTTGGGCTGGTCGGCGAAGTTGTTTTTGCCGAACCGCGTGCCATGCAGGCAGGTTTGGTGCATATCAATGAAAACGATATCACCACCAACCTTCCCTATGTTGATGGGGTGCACCTTTGTTTTGACCACCACGTTTCCGAAAAAGAACGTGTCGGGCCAAAAGAAAACCACATCATTGATGCCGATGCACCATCAGCCGCACGGGTGGTTTACAATTATTTTGGCGGCAAGGAAAAGTTCCCGTCCATTAGCGACGAATTAATGGCCGCCGTCGATAAGGCCGATTCCGCCGATTACAGCGAAGAAGATATCTTGGCACCCGACCCGTGGACGCTGCTTAACTTTATTCTTGATCCACGCACCGGATTATCGCGGTTTGAACATTTTGAAATCAGCCACGAACAACTGATGAAAGACATGATGGTTTATGTCCGCCACCATCCGGTTGAAGAAATACTCACCATTCCTGATGTGCAAGAACGCGTGATGCTGTACATGGAACACGAAGAAAAAGCAGAAATGCAAATTCGTGCCAACGCAAAGGTGCATGGCAAAACCGTTGTGGTCGATATGCGTGGCGTTGAAGACGTTTTTGCCGGAAACCGCTTTACGGTTTATGCCATTTTCCCGGCGTGTAATGTTTCGGTACAAATAACCAATGCGCGCGACAGTGAAAAAACGATTTTCGCGGTGGGTAAATCCATTCTTAGCCGCACCTGCAAGGCCAATGTCGGCTCTATCATGTTGGAATACGGTGGCGGTGGCCACGCCAATGCCGGCACCTGCCAGGTGCCCAACGATCAGGCCGATAAGGTTCTAAAAGAAATAATCCAGCGCCTGCACTAATAATTCTCAAGCGGCGGATATATTCCTTAAGTTACTTGTCATATGATTATCATTATGCCAGCCTAGAGGGCAGTTATTAAACTGCTTCGGGGGCTGGCGTAATTTCCAATGAAAATCAGCGTTAAACAGACCAAAAATGGTGTTTTTTCCCTCACCCTTGATGATGCCGTCATAACCCTTGATATGGGGCAGATGAAGAAGCTTTTGTTGGAATGCGTTCAGGCCATGGCACCGGGCGCGGTCAACACGGTTGACCCCGATGTTCAGGCCGCCCACCTGGCAGAAAAATTAAAAACCGCCAATCCACCGGGCCTGCAAAAACTTATCATGAGCGCAAGCGAGGATGATATTTTGATGGTCCTCAAAAGCTGCGAAGAAGACACCAGTTTTATTGACTGGATTTTCCAAAACATGAGCGATCGCAAACAAACCATGTTCAAAGAAGACATGGAATTCAAATTCCATGACGGCGTGCCGGGCGATGATTTGGCTGACGCGGTTGAAAACCTCAACGAACTTGTCGCGCGCTTAAAAAGCGAAGGCTCGCTGGAATTAGATAGCTAAAATCAATAATTAAAATTAAGCCACGCTGGTTTTGCGTTTGCGGTCTTTGGAAACCTTGACGTAAGCCCGGGCGCAATGTTCTTCGCAGTATGGCTTGTCTTCCATTATCGGCTGACCGCAAAAATGCAGGTTATCGGTTCCGGGCTCGCCCTCGGGCCAGCAGCACATGGATGATGTCAGTTCTTCCATTTTTACCGATGATGCCGATGGTTTAACCACGGGTGTTTTGCTAGCCGTGGTTTTAACCGGTTTGGGCCGGGGTGTGCTTGATGCCTGACGGATGGGTGATTGGCGTTTTTTCAAACCCAGACGATGGACCTTGCCCACCACCGAATTTTTGGTAACGCCCAAACGCCTGCCGATTTCGCTGGTCGGGTGGCCTTCATCCCAAAGCGCGATAAGGGTTTTAATGCGGTCCGGTGTCCATTCTGGTGCGCTCATT
>JAOULV010000150.1 GCA_029881835.1 Rhodospirillaceae bacterium | reverse complement strand
GATGGCAAGTCGGGTTGCCGGTTCTATAAGGTTTTTGGGCCACACGCTCCAGCCTAAGCGCCATCCGGTCATGGCATATGTTTTTGACGCCCCATCAAGCAATATCACCCGGTCGCGTATTTCAGGGTACGAAAGCAGGCAGGTGTGTTTTTGTCCATCATATAAAATGCGCGAATAAATCTCGTCAGACATTATGGTTACCTGCGGGTGATTGCTAAGCCCCGTAACCAGTTTGTCAATTTCGGATTTTGGCACAACGCCGCCGGTTGGGTTGGCGGGGCTATTTAATATAAGCAGGCGGGTATTTGGGGTTATCAGGCCAAGAACTTCCTCGGCCGAGAACGAAAAGCCGGTTTCCTCATAAAGCGGCATCGGCACGGCCTTGGCCCCTGAAAAATTAATCGCGCTTTCGTAAATTGGGAAGCCGGGGTTGGGGTATATTATTTCAGCGCCCGGTTCACCAAACATCATTATTGCAAAAAACATGGTTACCTTGCCGCCGGGGACCACTAAAACGTCACCGGGGTCGACAACGCAGCCTTGTCTGGCTTCAATATCTGCGGCAACCGCTTCGCGTAGCTCGGGGATACCGCCAGCGGGCGTATAGCCGTGATGGCCGTCTTTTAGCGCTTTTATTCCGGCCTCGACTATGTTTTCAGGGGTTCTGAAATCAGGTTGACCGATTCCAAGGTTTATTATGGATTTTCCCTCAAGCTCCAGCTTTTTGGCCCTGGCTAAAACGTCAAATGCGCTCTCGGTTCCAAGTCTGCCCATGGACTGGGCAATGTTTGCGGCGGGGGTAGGGGTGTTACCTAGCATGGCACGCGCTTCCTTGGGGTTTTTGGCTGGGTTTTAAGGCAAACTTTGAAAATTAATTTGTAAATCACCGAAGCGGTTGGTGCAAAGGGGCAATTTTGACAAAAATCAGGAAAACCCATAAATGCACGCAAAAATGGGGATTTATTAAGCTCTCCACTTGACGAGTGAGGGTGATAGCTCTAGTTAGGTGGCGACTTTAGCAGGTAGTTTGCCCTGCAATATGGTGGCTGTAGCTCAGTTGGTTAGAGCGCCGCACTGTGACTGCGGAGGCCGTGGGTTCAAATCCCATCAGCCACCCCATTTTTTGGGCAATTTTTTGCCTATAGTTTTTGTTTCGAGACCTCCCCCTCGTGGCGTAATTTTATTAAATTCACACGATAATTGATCTTTTGGGTTAAATTACTAAATCCTTGCAACAGGGAAGGAATGCACAAGTGTCCAAAAAATACCCCGTAATTGCGGTTACCGGATCCTCAGGGGCAGGAACCAGCACAGTTAAAGAATCGTTTGAACACATGTTTCGTCGCGAAGGGATTAATCCCGCCGTTATCGAAGGCGATAGCTTCCATCGTTTTAATCGTGCCGAGATGAAGCGCGCGGTATTAACGGCCGAGGCCGCCGGCAACAAAAACTTCAGCCACTTTGGCCCAAAGGCAAACGAGTTTAAAAAACTTGAAGAACTTTTTGCCACCTACGGGCGGACCGGAAGCGGAAAACGCCGCCTTTACCTGCACAGTGATGAAGAGGCAAAACCATACGCGCCATTAAAGGCCGGTGAATTTACCCCATGGCAGGATATTCCAAAAGGAACCGACCTTTTGTTCTATGAAGGTTTGCATGGCGCGGTCGTTAATGATGACGTGAACATTGCAAAACATGTGGATTTGAACATTGGCGTTGTGCCGGTTATCAACCTTGAATGGATTCAGAAAATCCATCGCGATACAAAAGCGCGCGGATATTCAGAAGAAGCCGTGATGGACACAATCCTTCGCCGTATGCACGATTATGTTCATTATATCGTTCCGCAATTTAAGCACTCGGACATTAACTTTCAACGCGTTGCGGTTGTTGATACGTCTGACCCGATTATTGCGCGCGATATTCCAACACCCGATGAAAGCGTTGTGGTTATTCGTTTCCGCAAACCGGAAGATTTGCCCGGCGGGGTTGATTTCCCGTTCTTGCTGCAAATGATCCAGAATTCGTACATGTCCAGACGCAATACAATAGTTATTCCTGGTGCCAAAATGGGCCTTGCGATGGAGCTTATTCTTACGCCAATTTTGCGCGAGCTAATGGCTGCTAAGGGCGGCATAAACAAAACCGCCCCGGCAAAAAGCACCGCCAAAAAAGCAGTAAAGAAAACGGCTAAAAAAGCAGTAAAGAAAACAGCCAAGAAATCCGGTAAAAAGAAAAAATAAAAATCCAACTGTTTCGTGAATAAATAAAAAACCGCTACGGATAATTCGTAGCGGTTTTTTTGTGTCGTATTAAACAATGCGCGTAGCTATTGATTCTCTGACTTGCTTTTAAAATAACGCCAGACAAGCATAATTACCCATATTGGTATTACTACCACGGCACCCAAAAGAACGTACGGAACCATCCATTCAACCAAGTTTACCAAAACCTGAAAAATTGATTTAACGGTATCGCCAAGACTGGCTAGCAGTTCTTCTGGCTTCATATCAAAAAATGCCAACATCATGCCAACAAGAAGTGAGACCACTAAAAGTTTGACAACCGGAACCCGGTATTTCTTAAAATCCATATTGGCCATAATGAAAGCTCCGCTGGGGTAATTTGTTTGGTTTGATTATCCGCCCGTAGCGGCTTTTATCTTTTGGTCGGTTTTGTATTGGCTGAGCGCATACACCGACCATATGGCCGCAGGAATCCAACCGACAAGTGTAAGCTGAAGTATTAGGCATATTATCCCGGCAATGGGGCGACCGATGGTGAAAAACTGTAACCATGGTATTAAGATGGCAAGTATCAAGCGCATATGTTTGCTCCTAAATAACGCATATAAAAATAAACACCTTTAAGCTACTTTTAAGTAGCCCCAACATTGCTTTTATACCAGCATAAAATAGTAAACTTATTATGACCAAAAACGTGGATGTGGGCGCGCGGTTCTGTGGGATTTGTTCGAGAATCCAAAAAAAACGGGATCATTTCTGACCCCGTTTTTTATTTGGCTTAAATTAAACCAAGAATGAATTATCCCCAAATATCGTGAGTGATATTGGCATACCACCCGTGGGCGTAATCGGCTTCTTGTTTGCGGAAATCATCACTTTGGTCTGCCGGTGATACACCGCCGCCTTGAGATACATATTTTTCAGGTGTTGCGTTCCACACGGCGGTAACCGAAATGCCATAATCGGGCGTTACCAGTGAATAGCAGGTATTTGATGTTACGGCTGGCTCAACCTCGGATGCACCGGAAAGCAGCTGAACAACCGCCCAGGCACAAACCTTCGCTTCGGAGTTTGCGGCATTGCCGGATTTTGGCATGCCGTTCACTGCCGCCGCGTCACCAATTACGTGGATGCCTGGAATAACGGATGATTCAAATGTTATTTGATCAACCGGGCACCAGTCACCACCACCAGTCAGGCCCATAACATGCGCAACTTTTCCTGCTTTTTGGTTAGGAATAAAGTTAAGCACCGCTGCCTTGTGGGTATCCATTTCGGTTGAAAGGGTTCTGGCGCCTGCATCTACGGATGTAATTGTTCCTACATCTTTGGCCGCAACCCATTCGATGTTGGTGTAATTTTTCTTCCAACCTTCCATGAATGCGCCTTGTTTTGAAAACTTGTCTTTACGATCAAGAATCAAAACTTTTGAGCGCGGTTTATGGGTTTTTAGATAATGCGCGACCATTGATGCACGTTCGTATGGCCCCGGTGGGCAACGGAATGGATTGCCCGGAGGTGCAATAATAACCGTACCGCCGTCATCCATCGCTTCTAGTTGTTTTTTTAGCAAAACAGTTTGGCTACCACCTTGCCATGCGTGCGGCGAAAGTAAGCTAGCGGCTTCGTCATAGCCCATACCCCATTTGAAATCGATACCCGGAGATACTATCAAACGATCATATTCAACCGTTTTTCCCGAAGATAACGAAACGGTTCCGTTAGCGGCATCAAGGCCGGTAACCATATCATGAACAACATGCACGCCGGCTCTGCTTAAGCCGCCATATCCATGGGTGATGGTTTTAAGATCAACCACACCACCAAGGTATGGGTTAGAAAACGGGCAGGTGACATAACTGGTTTTAGGTTCAATAAGCGTAACCCTAAAATCAGGCCCAAATTTTTTAACGTAGCGTGCCGCGGTTGAACCACCGAAGCCGCCGCCAACAACAACAACGCGTGGACCAGTCCCCGATGGGCCCATTGCGCAACCGCTAATGGCAAACGCAGAAACCGCACCAGTGGCACCGGCGATTTTCAGGAAATCGCGGCGTGAAGTTTTATTTAATTTATTATTAGACATTTTCATCCTCCCCTTAATTTCCCGTAAGTTCACTTGCAATGGCTTCTAGCTGGGCATCAGTGTATCCCGGCGCAATGCGCCCCATGATGGTTCCTTTGCGTGCCCCTGATTTAAATTCAGTCA
>JAOULV010000149.1 GCA_029881835.1 Rhodospirillaceae bacterium | reverse complement strand
CCCATTTTACCCACACGTTTCACCCATTTTACCCACACGTTGGCGGCGGATTCGCAAATATGGCCCCCTTGGTTTTAAGGGTTTTAAGCCTTGTTTTCTTCCTCGTCGGGCTCGGCAATCTCGGTTGGGCTGCTGGGAAAATCAGACGCGCCGCCTTCGTCATCGCCTTCCATCCACCATAAAGTGGGATCGCCCTTGCCACCCTTGCCGCCAGCCCTGCTGGGAAGACGGTCTTCGGTTTTGGCGATATTTTTTTCCATCACACTTACCATGCGGTTTAAGCCCAGTTCGGAATAAACCTCGTGGGCACCGGAAAATGCTTCTAGGGCTTCTTCAAAGTTTTTTATTTCTCCACTTAGGTGTCCAAGGGTGAATAATGCAGAACCAAGGTTATTTTGTGTTGCCGCCCAATATAGCGGCATTTTTTTTCTATCTCTTACCTCTAATGCGGAACGACACGCCGATACCGCGCGCTCAACAACCTCTTTATTATTTTTTTCACGACCTAATAACTGCGCCGCTTGTGCAAGGTTGTTCATTACGTCAGACCATAAGTTTGGTGCGCTCTTTTTTGTAAAAACTTTTAATGCGGCCTGAAAGGATGTAAGGGCCTGTTTAATCAAATCAGTGCCACCGGCAATAACATCAATGCGATAAAGAACATCGCCAAGCCTGCCTTGGGTGGCGGCCCAGGGAAACGGCGTTGTTTTAAGAGAAAAAATCTCTAACGCTTCTTCGTAGCTTTCTTTCGCACGCTCAAGGCTATCAATATCGCGTTTGTTTTTTTCAGCCAGATTATGCAACACCATTCCAAGATTCTTTTTTAGGTAAGCCCAGTTAACCGGGGTTTCTGTCCGCGATGTGCCCTTGATTGCATTAGCGTATGAAATTGCTGCGCGTTGATAAATTTCCGTGCCTGGAAACAAGTGGGCAAAAGATGCGAGCGAATTTGCAAGCGCACCGTGGGTAGATGCAATTTCACGGGGGGTAAAATCATCAGGCAATAACGATATTGCGGTTGACGCCGCTTCTATTGCATCGGGTGCATGCATTCTGCGAATTGATTGTTTGTAGACATCTTTTGTATGAACCGCAGCTAATGCGGTTGCCCTTAACAGGCCACCAAGAACCGCAGGATCAAATCCAACCGGCAACATCAGTGCCTGAAACGGGGAAAATACTCCGGGCGGATCTTCGTCAGCGGGTGGGGGCGAAACAAAGTGAATATACATGGTGGTGCCGGGTTCAGGGATGTTGCCCCAAATTATTATATCGAAATTGTCTTTGCCCAAAACCTCAATCGCTTGGGCACAGGCACTCGGCAATTGCGATGCGCGGTCTTCTTCCAAATTGATAGGGGATGGCTGTTTTAATATTTTTGTCCTGACGCCTTTCATTGCATTGAAAGACTGGGCAATGGCGCGTTCATGACTGACGCCTGCGGCATCAATAAATTGCACAATGCCAATTTCAATGGCAGGCGACTTTGCCCCAAGACCCATCAAGCGCTGTAATATGCCCGGCTTTTGTTTGGTGGGCATATTGGCGGTTATTATTTCTTCAGCCAATTAATCGATCCCCCGCTGTTGACCCTATAAATACATATAGTACGCCACCCAGATTTATAAAATAGCCCTTATTGCAAAACATCGTGAAGGTTTTTGCGCACCCTTGCGCCAAGGTCGCCCCAGTTTTCCTCAGGGGTTTTGCGAAATATTCTGATATTGGGGTACCACGGGGTGTCGTCTCTTTCCAGCAACCAACACCAGTCCGCTCCGGGGGGCAGCAAAAGCCAGGTTGGCTTGCCCAGTGCGCCCGCCACATGGGCAACCACCCCATCGAGCGTTATTATTAGGTCCAGCTGCTCAATAATTCCGGCTATTTCTGCCAGATCGTTATTGTCTCCAATGCCATCGCTAATAATGTTCTCGACCCCGATTTGCGTTATTTCCTTTCTCGCATCACCACTTACCAGCGAAAAGGCCTGAAGTCCGGGCAGGGCGACTATTTCCATAAGATCTTCCAGCTTGCATCCACCTGATTTTTCTTTTGTTCTGCCAAGCGCATTATCAGACCACGCTATCCCCACCGCCAGTTTTATGGCCGGATTAATTTCAAGTTCATGGGAAGGTGAAATGCTTGGGCGCAAATACGGCGTTTCGCCCGGTATATTGTTTATGGTAATCCCCAATCTTTCGGGTACGCTAAGCAACCCTACTTGGTAATCAATATTGTTGATGTTGGTCCCTATATTTATGACTTCATCAATGTCGGGCGATAGGCGCAACAAGGGCAAAACCTTTTCAGGTGCTTCCATTATAATTTTTGCCCCCATCAATTTAAGATTGCGGGCAAAGCGCGCCATCATCACCAATGTTCCGGGGCTTCCCTCATGGGTGATAAGAAGCGTTTTTCCGTTTAGCGGTTGTTTTTTCCACAACTCAATATCACTTCGCTTATTTGCAAGGCGCGGAATTTTTAAACGTGCTTCTAACAACTGGAAACCTTCTTGCCATTCCCCCGCCCTAAGCAATGAAATGCCCATTTCCATTTTTATTTCTGGGTTGACCGGGTCAAGCGCCAATGCTTTTTGAAAATGTTCCAGCGCCAATTCAACCTGCCCACCATCACGAAACGCTAACGCCGCATTAAAATGCGCATTGGCGCTAATCGGTGGAATCTTTAATGCGCGTTCATGGGCCGCTATTGAACGCTTGATCATTCCTAAATCACGAAACGCGTTACCAAGATTTGTAAGCACCGATGCCGCCCTAGGGCGAATGCCAAGCGAACGACGATAACACGCTATCGCACCATGCGCGCGCCCCAGCGCGCGCAAAGCAACACCAAAATTATTATATACTTCGGGTGAATAGGGGCTAAGGCGAACAGTCAGCGCATATTCACGCACAGCATCTTCTAGTCGACCATTTTTATGGTGTTCAAGTGCGCGCTTATAAGCATTTTCAGCTTCGTTGCCGTTTGAGGAATTGTTGCTTTCATTCATGTTTGCCGGTGCCTGCCCATGTTTTGATATCACTATATCGTGAGTAGCTATTTTGTCATCGCTGGCAATTTTGCGCTAGTTTAGTCGAGTTTGAGATTATTTAGATAATTACCTGCAAAGTAGAAGCATTTCAATATGTTGCTTTGATTTGTTTTGTGCGCGTGGTTGGTGTGTAATTACAAAAGGATAGCAACATTAATAAAATAAAAGAGGGGTAATTTATTATGTCCATTAAAGCGCGCTTGGTAATGGTCTTGGCAATAATTTTGATTGTTTTTTCTGGTGCATCCGGAATCACACTCTTAACACTGAACAAGCAAACGCCAAAGCTTAACTCAACCCAAGTCGCTGCCAACAGGGTGGCTGAACTTTCCATTCCACTTTTAACCACAATCAAAGATTTAAAGATGGATGTGGTTCAGGTGCAGCAATGGATTTCCGATATTTCTGCAACCCGGGGTATGGACGGGCTTAATGATGGATTTGATGAAGCCAAAGCCAATGCCGATAAGTTTAATGAAGATCTAGCCAAGGCACGTGAACTTACCAACCAGCTAGGTTTGCAATCGGTGAACTTGGCGCTGGACGAAGTTGAAAAAGCATTCCCGCCTTATTATGAAACAGGTGTCAAAATGGGCGAAACCTACGTTGCCGAAGGCCCCGCAGGCGGCAACGTAATGATGGGTTCGTTTGATGCGGTTGCCGAAAAAATGGGCGAAACATTGGATGCCCTTATAGCTGAAGTTGAAAATGCCACAACCCAACGGTTGGGCGAACTGCGCGCACTTTCAGTCGAAGTAAGTGAGGGCAACGCAAGTATAATCAAGCTTAACCTAATGCTGGGTGCCGTTGGTTTGGCCGTGGCGCTTGTGGGTGCAATTTATTTGTTTGTTGTTATCAAAAGCTCAATCGAAGCGCTATTAAACGATATTGGCATTTTGTCCCGCCAAGATTATGAAGCCGAAAAAATGCTGAAAGCAGATCGTAGTGATGAATTTGGCGCGGTTGCTGTAACCATCATTGATACGTGTGAAAAATTGCTACAGGTCAGCAAAGACGAAGAAAAAAGAAAAGTCCAAGAACAAGAAGCGATTGAACAGCGCCGCAAAGAACGCATGGCCATGGCCGAACAGTTCGAAACAAGCGTTGGTTCGGTGGTGGAAATGGTATCTGCGGCGGCTAGCGAAATGCAAGATACCGCCAAGGGCATGAGTACCACCGCCGATATGACCTCACAGCAATCATCCACCGTGGCGGCGGCGGCGGAAGAAGCATCAACCAACGTGCAAACGGTGGCCAGCGCGGCCGAGGAATTGTCCAGTTCAATTTCTGAAATTTCGCGCCAAGTCGCGCAATCAACCCAGATATCTTCCACCGCCGTTGCCGAAGTACAAGGCGCCAATGAAAAGGTTAAGGGCTTAGCCAACGCCGCCAATAAAATTGGCGAGGTTGTGGCCCTTATCACCGACATTGCCGA
>JAOULV010000148.1 GCA_029881835.1 Rhodospirillaceae bacterium | reverse complement strand
CGATAACCGCAACTGTTGTTGCCGGGTCTGCGCCCAATGCGGCCATTGCCTTAACGGTGTTTCCCACTATGCCCGCAACCGCACCCTTCCAGCCCGCATGCAATGCACCAATTACTTTATTTTTTGTATCTGCCAATAAAACCGGCGAACAATCTGCGGTTAGTATCCCAAGGACAACCCCTGAAGCTTTGCTGACCATGGCATCGGCTTTTGGTTGTGCGCTGGAAAAATCATCACGCCAATTTTCGTTTAAGGTTATCACGTCGCTTGAATGAACCTGATAGCAGGTAAAAAGATGACCGCCACCGCTACTTAAGGCATCTATCGCCAATTGGCGGTTTGTTTTAACATTTTCCGGTGCATCGTTTGAGCCGGGCCCGCAATTAAGGCCGGAATAAATGCCGCCACTTACCCCACCATCACGGGTGAAAAAACCATGCACAACAGAGGGTTCGCCCTCAAGCAAGGGGTGGGAAATTGTGCGAACGGGGATATTTGTATTCATTGTTTGTTAGTATGCGCCCGAGGCTTGCCTTTGTTCAATAGCTAGGCCGCCAACCGGCAAAAATTCATTCCGCCCAAGGCGGAACCCCAAGGCCGGGGCTGGCAATGCACATGACCTTAAACAAGGTTCCCATTTGTTCGGCTTCAACCAGACGGGCATATGATGCCTCTATTTCTGCGACTTGTTCTTCTGCTGCGCTTAATATCAACCTGTCCGCCCGTTGGCGTAACCCCAAGCGCGCAAGAAACGCCCCTTGGGGAACCGGGCCCATTACATTTAACCCCATGCCTTCGGCGATATCGGCCAATGCGGAAAAATCAACGTGGGCAGTAATATCGGCGTTGCCGGGTTCTGCCAGAACATCAAAATATGCGTGGTTTTTAACCGCCTGCAAGGTGTCGCCAATACCGCGTTCAATATGACCATAATCAATTATCAATGCCGCGCCGCCGAATTTTAATATTCTTTCTGATATTGAACGGACAATTTTTTCACCAATTGGCGAGCGTTCAAAGATTGCCCCCATCGGCGCATTTCGAAGATCAGACGGGATTGGACTTTCATCATCTAATTTTTCGCCCAGAACGTATTTTAATATTTCCTCGTCTTCGTCCCAGTCAATGGCACGTACATGCCAACCGGTGTTTGATTTTTCGTATTGATCAATCGGCAGGGCATCAAAAAATTCGTTTGCCAGTATAATTAACGGGCCGTCATTAACATCGTCAAAATTGTCGCGCCATGCCGGCATACGCATTGTTGCTAATAAAGTTTTTTTCTGCATGTCACGCAAAACCGGGCTGGTTTCAACAAGGGTAATACGAATTGCGTCATCGAATTCTTCCAACGCACCGGCCGCCCTAGTGCAATCGGCCATCAAGGTCCCGCGTCCAGGCCCCAGTTCAACCAAATTTATATTTTCCGGCCCACCCATGCCTTGCCACACCACCGCAGACCAAATACCAATTAGCTCGCCAAACATTTGGCTTATTTCGGGCGCAGTTGTGAAATCGCCATCTTCGCCGAAGGGATCTTGTTTCATGTAATAGCCAAATTCAGGATGGCTTAGCGCCAGCTCCATATAACGTGCAATTGTCATGGGGCCGCCATTGGCTATTTCTTCTTTAATTATTGCTTGCAGGTTCGCCATTATTTTACCAAGGGTTTTTTCAAGCCATAATAAATCAACCATGCCCCGCCAATCCACATGGGTGCCGATAGCCATTGCCCCATGGTTGTACCGCCCAATAAAAATCCAAGCTGGATGTCCGGTTCACGAAACAGCTCGGCTATTGATCTGGCGATACCATAACCAATTAAAAAAGCGCCGGATAAAATTCCAGTGCGTTGCCTGATTTTTTCATTACGAAAAAGCAGATAAAGAATTATCAACAGCACCAACCCTTCGAGGGCAGATTCATAAAGCTGGCTGGGATGGCGCGGCACATCGCCGGCACCGGGGAAAACCACCCCCCACTCCACATCGGTCGGGCGGCCATAAAGTTCAGCGTTGATAAAATTGGCTATGCGGCCAAGCAAAAGCCCAATTGGTGCGGCCGTTGCCACCATGTCAAAAAATTTAAGGGCATCAATTTCACGCTTGCGACAAAACCAAAAGGTTGCGACCACAACCCCAAGCAGGCCACCGTGAAACGACATTCCGCCTTGCCATACCATTAATATTTGTGATGGATTAGCCGCGTAATATTCGAAATTATAAAACAAAACATAACCGATGCGCCCACCCAGCACGACCGCAAGTATTGCCCAAACCAAAAAATCATCAACATCATCACGGCTAACAGATACCGGGGATTGCGCAGCCATCCACACCATGTAACGCCAACCCAGCAATAACCCCGCGATATAGGCAAGCGAATACCACCTGACGGCTAACGGCCCAACTTCAAATATTATCGGGTCTATGGCTGGAAAGGCAAAAGAGAGCATCATGCTTAAATAATCTTTCTAATGGTTGGCTTTTATGGGGATTATCCTAAGTGCACTTTGGGCAACTAACGATAAGGGTCGTCGTTGGCAAGAAAGCCGTTAACGTAAGAACGGATACCGTCTTCTAGTTCGGTAAATTCTTTTTTGTACCCGGCTTTCCTAAGGTTAAGTGTATTGGCCTGGGTAAAATACTGGTACTTGTCACGAATTTCCACAGGCGTTGGGATAAATTTGATTTTTGGTTTTTTTCCAAGCGCTTCAAATACCGCTATGGTCAAATCACGAAATGATCTTGATTTACCGGTGCCAACATTAAACAGTCCGGAAATTTTTTCATTGTCTAGCAGCCACATCATTACATCTACGCAATCATCAACATATATAAAATCACGCATCTGCCCACCATCGGAATAATCGGGATGGTGGGATTTAAACAATTGCGCTTCCTTTCCGGCAACAGCATCAGGATAAAGTTTATTAACGACCGAACGCATCGGTCCTTTGTGATATTCGTTTGGACCGTAAACATTAAAAAACTTTAGCCCCGCCCATTGCGGTGGGTGGGCATCACCAGCCGAAGTCATGCGCGCGACGCGACGGTCAAACAGATGTTTGCTCCAACCGTAGGGGTTAAGCGGTTGCAGTTTGGCCAGCACGTCAATGGCAATATCATCGTCAAAACCATTTTCGCCATCGCCATAGGTTGCGGCACTGGAAGCATAAATAAAACGCGTCTGGTGTGCGGTACACCATTTCCACAAATCGAGCGAAAGCTGAAAATTATTTTCAATTATTAAATCAACGTTTTTTTCGGTGGTGGCCGATATTGCCCCCATGTGAAAAACGGCTTTGATGTTGGTGGAATTATCTTCGAGAAAATCCAAGGTATCATCGGGGTGAACGATATCGCACAGCTCGCGCTTGGCCAGGTTTTTCCATTTATCGCCATCACGCAGGCGATCAATTACCGCGATTTTTTCGTCGCCGCGCTTTTCCAGCGCCGCAACTATGTTCGATCCGATAAATCCAGCACCCCCGGTTACCACATACATTTGAAAACCCCTTTGATTTAACTATAATTATTTATAAGGTGCGCCAAGCATGACCGCAAGCAGTGGTGCTTTGACCTGATGGCCCATAAGCCCCATAATATGAGTTAAATAGTTAAGCGTTCAACATAAGGGATAACCAGCCATGCAGACATCAAACAGGTTTTTTGACGATTTAGCCAAAATGGCCAACGGGGCGGCATCGGCAGTTACCGGGGTGAAGGGCGATATTGAGGGAATGGCGAGGCGCAGGCTGGAAAAAATGCTGGCTGAGCAAAATCTGGTAAGCCGCGATGAATTTGAAGCGGTCAAAGCCATGGCCGCCAAGGCTCGTTCCGAGCAAGAAAAGCTGGAAAAAAGGCTAAGCGAGCTCGAGGCCACGATCGGACCCAAGGGTAAGAAAAAGTAAGGCTTGTTGGCCACAAAATATTGCCGATTCGCACCATTTTTTTGCATTTAATGGCAAATTACCACCGCAAACCCGCCTGACTGCGGCTTGTTTTAAGCGTTTTGTGCGGGTTGCGAATCGGCAGAATCCCTATTTATCCACAAAAATCAACGACTAAGGCACCCTCTTCCCTTGCGGGCGGTCTCTACGTATGCACACTAGAACTTGTATTTAAAACTGGCTGTGACACCACATATCGCACTTGGCACATGACCAGTTGAGATTAATTTAAAGGGAGCCTCGGCTAATGCCCTCCACCTTGAGGACCGCAGACAATCATTTTGATCATCCGATTGACGCGATTGAATACACCATAAGCCACTATGAATGGCCTATGGATCGCACCAGCGATGCCGAAATGACAGTGCAACTGCCGGGGCGGTGGTGTGATTATTCCCTTTTTATTAATTGGAGCGAAAACGCCCAAGCTATCCAATTTACCTGCGCGGTTGATATGCGGGTACAAAAAGACAGGCGGGCACAGCTATATGAATTAATGGCCCTGATAAACGAACAACTGTGGCTTGGTCATTTCACC
>JAOULV010000147.1 GCA_029881835.1 Rhodospirillaceae bacterium | reverse complement strand
GACGCCTTCGCGGATAAGTTTAACCAACTTACCTGTTTTGGTGTCGATAACCACAATGGTATTGCGTGCGTTTGCCGCAGTCAGGAAATAACGCTTGGTTGAATCAAATCCACCGTCATGCAAGAAACGTTCGGTGGCAATGGTGGTAACGGCAAGGTTTTCAATATCCTCGTAGTTGACCAGCAAAATTTTGCCTGTTTCTTTAATGTTGATGATGAATTCAGGACGGTAATGCGAGGCAACGATTGCCGCCACGCGGGGTTCCGGATGGTATTCGGCCGGATTGTCCACGGTATAACCACGGGTGGAAACGATTTTCAGCGGTTCCATGGTGTCGCCATCCATGATGGTATATTGCGGTGGCCAGTAAGAACCGGCAATCGCGTATTTGTCTTCCCATCCTTTGTATTTGGATGTTTCAACCGAACGGGCTTCGATACCAACCTTAATCTGGGCAACGTTGCCCGGAACCTTCATCCACAGGTCAATCATGTTAACCTGTGCATCGCGACCGATAACAAAAAGGTAGCGACCCGATGCCGACAGGCGGGAAATATGAACCGCATAGCCGGTTTTGATAACAGAAGCGATCTCATGGGTATCGCCATCGATAACCGCAACTTCACCTGTGTCACGCAGGGTAACCGAGAAAGCGTTTTCAAGATTGATGTTGTTCATTTTCTTTTTGGGGCGGTCTTTTGGTGCAACGATAACTTTCCAGCTATCGCGCATTTCTTTCATGCCCCAAACTGGCGGTTCCTGCGGTTCAATAAGCAGGTATTTTGCCATCAGGTCTATTTCTTTTTCGGTAAGTTCACCTGAGGTTCCCCAGTTGGGCATACCAGCGGGTGAGCCATAAGTGATAAAATCTTTTAGGGCCTGATGACCGCGTTCACGCGTAATATCCACGGTCAGCGGTTTACCGGTTGCACCTTTGCGTAGCACGCCATGACAACCAGCGCAGCGTTCAAAGTAAATTTTGTTTGCTTGGGTTTGTTCGGCTGCGCTGAGCTTCGGTACTTCAGCGGCAAGCGATGAACCCACAGACGCGACGGTCATAACGGCAAATGCCGCCACCCCCGCCGTAAGTGAGGAAATGCTTTTAATTTTCATTGGGGATCTCCCTCCTAGGATAATTAGTTAATTTCAGACTTTTGGCTCAGGCCAAGATGCCCGAAATCCAAGATTATCAATAGCTAATAAGGCTATTAAGTGCCTTGATATGAGTCAATAAATTTATCGCTAGTTTTGCCATCTAATTTGTTGATTTTGTTCAATTTTGACCCTTATCAATTGGCCCGGAGGGGCGAATGGGTATAAGATTAGAAAAAGGCTCAATACGGGCCAAAAAAGGACCTCAAAAAGATGACCCTGATAGCATGGAGAAAGGATTTTGAAACCGGATTTGCCGGTATCGATTTCGAGCACCAAAGTTTAATCGAATCAATAAACGACCTTCATTCGCGCATCGACCAAAGTGGCGGCAATATATCTGGCGCCATTCGCCAGTTAAGCGAAATTCATGGGCTGGTCGAAGCCCATTTCGCCCTTGAAGAAAGAATAATGCGCGAAGAAGGGTTTTCCCGCTTCAGGGAACACAAAGCCGATCATTCAATTTTGCTAGATGAAATTCTGGACATAATGGATGCCCTGAATGCCGGTGAAGATATTGATTTGGATAAAGACCTAGGGCAAAAAGTGCGCGATTGGTTTACCACACACTTTTCAACATTTGATCGCGATTTTCATATTTGGGAACAGCGCGAAAAAAATAACCCTCAATGAATTACTATGCCCTCGGTGGTGTCATGGGTCAGGGCAATCGCTTGGCCCGATGAAAGGGTTATAGTGCGCGCGAAAGATTCAAGCGGGATTGTTTCGTCATTATTAAAAATGCTAACGGCCAATTCGTGGTTTCCTGCCGGTACGATAAACGTTTGATAAAAACTTGACGGCCCATCATCGCGCAAGCCCGCCGGGTCGGCGCTATGATTAAAAACTTCCTTACCATCAAGGCTAAAAACAACTCTGACCGGGTTTCGTTCGCGCGAACAATTTTTTGCCGTTCGCATGTTTGGTTTTAGATCGCTTTGTTCGCCTGCGTCTCGCACCGTGCAGGGAATTTTTCTTTCCCCTAAAAGGGTAAAACTTAATTTTATCTGTGCCGAGTTTTCAGGAGCGTATTGATATGACGGATAGCTGGAAAAATATCCGATAAACAATAAAAATGGTGCATATAGCATTGCCTGAGCCGCAATTTTAGCTGGCGTTAATTTTGCTTTTTTGTATCTGGCGCTTTTTGCGGTTTCAATATTAAGTGCGCTTTCAAGCGCGCGGCTTTTTCTTTGTAGTTCTTTTTGTTCATCGTTAAGGGTAAACAGGGTTTGAATGCCTATTGCTTTAAACAGAACAAAAAACACCACTGGCCCGAAAACCATTATCGGAACAATGTAGAAAATATTTATCCCTGCCATTTCCATACTATTTATCCCCGCCTGAAGTTGTGGACGGTTGTTTCGCCGGCAAAGAAGATAGTTTTTTATTGAAATCGGAAACTTGGTTCAATGCCTTGGCAAGGTTTGTTGGGTCGGCCCAAATTGTGGCCAATCGTTCACGTGGAACCCGGGTACGCAAATTAGGATCACGCAACTGGTTGATGCGATCTTCGGTCCAAAATTGCCCGAAGCGATGATAACACCCGTTTTCACTGCAACCCATTACCACCACGCCGTCCATTGACCCGCGCGAAATAGCAAAATCAATGAATGATGGCGGCAACATTCCGCTACATGGCACCTGCAAAATGCCCATGTGAATATTATTTGCCTTTGCCTCGGCGCTAAGTTTTTCAAGATTAATTCCATTGGCGCAGCCAAAAACCATAATTGCGTTTTGTTGTCCGGCTTTGGCGCGGGTTTTGTTCATGGTGTCAACCACACTGTCGCGCAGGCTTTTTAATGACGGATCGGGCAAATCAATCCCGGTGACAAGTTGTTCATCGTGGCGGAACGGGGTTGAAACCGGGCAAGCACCAACGCATATGCCGCACGCCACACAAGCATTAGCATCAACCACTGCTTCAATATCAAACTTTAGCCCGTCGGTTCTGGGTTTCATTTCTATTGCGTCATAGGGACAATCCGATGCACAGCGCGAACAACCATTGCATTTTTCCAACGAAACAAATGCCGCCGGTTCACGCTTGGTTCGGGTCAGTAACGGCACAAGCGAAACAAGTATGGTGACGCCAATGCCCACCGCCCACATCGGCCCCGGACCGATGGCATCAAATAATGGGTAAGCGATAAGATAAAACCAATCGAAATCAAGGTTTATGGCGACGGTTGAAAGGTCGGCTTTGTCGTGGCTGGTGGCCGGATAAACCAGCGAAAGAACCACCAGCGCCAGTGATACGCTTATCATCAGCATTTTTGGTGGGTTTATGCGCGGGCTTTTAAGCCGCATGACATGAAACCACATAATAAAAAGAAGAAACAATGGTACGAATATATGAATAAATACCAACAACGTGAAAAAACGATCGGTAATGGTAATTGGGCTGAGGAAATTATTTGCGACTTGTTTGCCGAATATTCCAAGCCAATCAAGCCATTCCATTGACCCGATGGCCACATACTGCGCCAGCATATCCCACACCAGCCAATAACCGCTGACGCCGGAAAAAAACAAAAACCATATAATCGGAACCCCTGTAAACCACGCGAACCAGCGTGCGCCAACGTAGCGACCATAAGAAAATTCACGCAACAGATGCACCATCGCAACCACCACCATGGCGTCAGACGCATAACGATGCAGGCTGCGCATAATGCCAGCCAGATACCATTGGTTGGTCATCCATTCGACCGATTCATAAGCACCACTGACGGATGTATCAAAAAATATGTAAATGTAAATGCCGCTACCAGCGACAATCCAATAAAGAAAGAACGCGAGCGACCCAAGCTGGCGCATTGGATTTAATGCACCGTCAAACGGCCCGTCAAAAAAAGTTTCTATGTGTTGAAAAAAGTTTCTTAAAGGTTGCTGCACTGGTTAAATTATCCGCCTTGCCGGGTTGCGGGCATTTAAAAAATACAAACACCCGGACATTATTTATTTTTATCGTTTTATCATGCCGACACCAGCATGCCACCTTGATGTTTATCAAAAGGCGTATAAATTAAGCCAATTATGCTAAATTACCTGTATTGGCGGCTTTTTTTGCAGCTTTGTTTTCTGCCGCAAAGCGCCATAACTGGCGAACAAGGAATGTTCCTACCAGAACAAGGAACGTTGCACCGGCCAGCAGATGGACAAATATTCCATAATCAAACCGGTAACGCCCAAGTTCCGGGTCATAAACGGTGCAAAATAATTTTACCCTTTTTACCAGATCATCAATGCTGGCATAAGGGGTTGATGTTCCGAACAATATTGCCTTTAACGGCTCGCCCAGTTGTGTTGGCGCAAAATTAGCGCCATAAATTTGTGTATGCACAACACCGTTACCATCAATAACCGTTACCTGATCAAGGTGGTTAAAC
>JAOULV010000146.1 GCA_029881835.1 Rhodospirillaceae bacterium | reverse complement strand
CTTTGTATTCGGGCTTAGCTTCGCATTATTGGCTTTGGGTTTGGGCATGTTGGGTCTTGATTTTATGACCGCGATTTCCAGCGCCGCTACCGCGATTTCCAACGTTGGTCCGGCCTTGGGGCCGATCACCGGGCCTTCGGGCAATTTTCAATCGCTACCCGATGCGGCCAAATGGTTGCTGTCTGTCGGCATGTTGCTTGGCAGGTTGGAACTGTTCACGGTGTTGGTATTGTTTTCCAGGGATTTCTGGCGGGGATAAATTCTATTCGATAAAATTGAAAAGATGCGCCCTGATTTGACTTTCCATTTCGCCGTTAAAATCGGCCATCAGATTTTCAATCAGCTCTAGCCAAATTCGTTCGCGCTCGGCCAGCGAAACATCTTCGTGGATTAAAATATTACGTTCGGCTATTACCCTGATTTCCCCGGCAACCTGCCCCGCTGCGCGTTCAACAATAAGCCTGGTTTCTAGTTTGGCAAAATAATCGGCCGTCGGTTCTTTGGTGAATATTCCAACAATTCCGGTTTTTTGTTTTTCTACCGGTTCTTCACGCACAGATGCATCAACAATTACGAACCTTACTTTGACACCATTACCGCCAACACCAATTAATCTGCTTTTGGCCCAATTTATTGCCGCTTTTTCCGGCGAAGTGGGAAAGCGATGTTCAACAAACGGCAATTTTAATGGTGATTTATATTCAGACGCAATTTCTACTGAATCTGCTTTGATATTTATTTTTTCAAGATGGCTAAATCCGATTTCCGCAAGCGCGCTGGCTGGCGGTGTTGATGCACAGCCCACAACAATTAACCCGGCGGTTAAGATACCCGCCAGAAGAAAAAATTGATGAGAATATTTTTTTGAAATTATTTTCATGTTTTTGACTATGACCCCGATTGATAAAATTTTCAATAGCCGGGAAAAGTTTTGCTTTTAGGCCGAAATAATTGATTTTATTTCATTGTGGTTAAATGAATAAACCTGTTTACAAAATTCACAGGTAACATGGGCATTGCCGTCATCATCGGTTATTTCTTCCACGGGAAATGATTTAATTGTACGTATTACTTTTTCTTCGGAACAGCGACACTGTTGGAAAAGTTCATGTTTTTCAAAAATGCGTACACCGTCTTCATTATAAAGCCTGTAAAGCAAATCTTCGGCGCTTAGCTTGTTTGATAGCAATTCATCGCGCTTGAGGCTTGAAAGAATTGCTACCGCCCGACGCCAGCCGTCTTCTTCGTCTTCAATGTTTTTGTCCGATTGCGGCCCCGATTTCGGCATGCGCTGTATCATTATCGCGCCAGACACTGCCCCCGCACCGCTTTGGTTTTTTCCCGTATCGGCACCTAGCCATATGGCGCTTTCTAATTGTTCGGAATTGCGAAAATAATGGTGGGCACAATCGGCCAAGGTGGCGCCATCAAGTTCAGAAATGCCCTGATAGCGTTCGGTGTGCGGGCCCTGATCAACGCTAAATGCCATGTACCCCGCACCCAACAAACGCGGAACCGGTGCGCCGGCACTGTTATCTAGTAGTTTTATTTTTTCATCATCAAACCGGGCATAGCCACGAATTGCACCATTTGATGTTACGTCAGAAACCATCAGGTTAACCGGGCCATCGCTTTGGGTTTGCAGGCCAAACACCCCGTCATATTTAAGCGCACTGCCAAGGGTTGCCGCCAAGGTCACGGTTTCGGCCATAATTTCCGCAACCGGAGCAGGATAATCATGCGGCAGCAATACGCGCTCCAGCGCCGTGCTTAAGCGAACCAGACGGCCACGAATTGCCAAGCCTTCAATCTGAAATGTTAGAGAAAAATCCATAAACCTCAGGCCACATCAATCAAGAAAGGCACCATGCAAGAATGCCTTTTTGTGCATGCAGCCTGTTTTCGGCTTCGTCCCAAATTACCGATTGGGGGCCATCAATAACGTTTGTGGTTACTTCTTCGTCCCGATGTGCGGGCAGGCAATGCATAAACAATGCATCTTTTTTAGCCAACGCCATGCGCCGTTCATCAACCTGAAACGGGCTTAATAGTTTATGGCGTTTGTCGGCATCTTTATCGCCCATGGAAACCCAAGTATCGGTAACCACCAAGTCGGCGCCACTGCAGGCTTCATCGGCGTCTTGGGTGATGGAAAAATCAACCCCTTCGGCTTTTGCCCATTGCAGAACTTCATCATCAAGGGGAAGTTCGGCCGGCAGGGCCAAACTAAGGTGAAAGCCAAACCGCCCGGCGGCATGCATGAAGCTGGCGGCAACATTGTTGCCGTCACCACACCACACAACTTTTTTGCCCGCAATCGGTCCGCGGTGTTCTTCATAAGTCATCACATCGGCCATAAGCTGACACGGGTGCGAACTATCGGTCAGGCCATTAATAACAGGAACTTCGGCATGTTCGGCCAAATCGGTCAGTTTAGCCGGATCATCGGTGCGTATCATTATGGCATCAACATAACGCGACAAAACCCGGGCGGTATCGGCCACTGTTTCGCCCCGATCAAGCTGGCTGTCTTTGCCACCCATCATTATGGCATTACCGCCAAGCTGTATCATCCCAACCTCAAACGAAACCCGTGTCCGGGTTGATGGTTTTTCAAAAATCATGGCAAGGGTTTTGCCCGCCAACAATTTATTGGCATTGCTTTTTTTACCTGATTTTATTTCCAACCCAAGGTTAAGAATATCGCGCAGGGTTTTTGCATCAAAGCTATGCAGGTCAAGAAAATGTTTTACTGCCGCCATATCAAACCCCACTTATTTCTTCGGCAACGGATTCAATAATCATTATTGCTTCATCAATGTGTGATTGTTCAATTATAAGCGGCGGCAAAAACCTGATAACATTATCGCCGGCCGGCGCGACCAAAAGACCTTTGTTTTCCAGCTTTGCTTTGAAATCACGGTTATCAACGCCATCAACGCATTTAATGCCCCGCATCAAACCTTGGCCGCGCACTTCGCTAAATACGCCGGGGTATTTTTTTACCAACCCCTCAAGCGCCGTGCCCAGTGCATCACCAATTTTTGCAACACTGTCCAAAAAACCGTCAGTAAAAAGTAAATCCAAAACCGCATTGCCAACCGACATCGCCAACGGGTTGCCGCCATAGGTGGTTCCATGGTTGCCAACCTTCAGCACGGCCGCTTTTTCGTTGGTAAGTATGGCGCCCAGCGGAAAACCGCCGCCGATGCCCTTGGCGGTTGCAACCACGTCTGGTTCAATGTCGGCCCATTCGTGGGCAAAAAGTTTTCCGGTTCTGCCCATGCCGCATTGGACTTCATCAAACATTAATAAAATACCAAATTCATCGGCAATAGCGCGAAGCCCTTTTAAATATTCAGGCCCGGCACCGTAAATGCCGCCCTCACCCTGTACCGGCTCGACCAAAATGGCCGCGGTTTGTGGCGTTATGGCTGCGCGCATTTCATTTAAATTGCCGTAAGCCACATGATCAAAGCCATCGGTTAACGGGCCGAAACCTTCGGTGTGTTTGGGCTGACCGCCGGCGGCAATGGTTGCAAGGGTGCGGCCATGAAATGCATTGGTGCAACAAACGACCCGATATCTTTCCGGATGACCCGCATCATGATGGTATTTGCGCGCAATCTTGATTGCCCCTTCAATTGCTTCGGCCCCTGAGTTGGAAAAAAATACCTTATCGGCAAAACTGTGTTTGGCTAAGCGTTCGGCCATTTTTTCTTGACCTGGTATGCGGTAAAGGTTTGAGGTGTGCCAAACTTTTTCTGCTTGTTCTTTTAATGCGCCAACCAAATGGGGGTGGGCATGACCAAAGGAATTGACCGCAATACCAGCGCAAAAATCCAAATAACGTTTTCCGTCACTGGTAAAAAGGTACACACCTTCGCCCCGCTCAAAAGCAAGGTCGCTTGGTGCATAGGTTGGCATAAGTGCAGACATAATAATTAAAAACCCTCTGTTGCGCGAAAGCCGAGGATTATGGGAATCGGGCCAAGCCCTGTCAACAAAATGGATTGAAAACCCTTAGTTTTTGGCAAAATAAGCCCAAAAAGAGCCCAAAATTGTCAAATAATCACGATTTAAGGCGATATCCGGTTTTAAACATTGCCCAGCAGGCAACCCAAAGCGCCAGATCCATCAACGCCACAACCGCCATTCCGGTTGTTAACGAAGCATCGGAATAACCGATAAACCCATAACGAAACCCGTCAATCATATAAAAAAACGGGTTGAAATGCGCGGCCACTTGGAAAAATTCAGGCAAGCGGTGGATTGAATAAAATGTTCCGGAAAGAAATGAAAGCGGGGTTACGACAAAATTGGTAAGCCCCGCAATATGATCAAACTTTTCCGACCACACCCCGCCTAACAATCCCAATAATGAAAGCATCAGCGACGCCGCAACCGCATAAAATGCAACGTAGAAAAAATCATGTATCTGAAAGGGAACAAAAAATGCGGTAACCACCGCTACCACAAAGCCAACCACAACGCCACGGGTTACCCCGCCCATCGCCAAAGCAAATGTTAATTCATGTGCGTTAAACGGCGGCATCAAGGTATCGACAATATTTCCCTGCACTTTTGAAATCATGATCGAGCTGGAAGT
>JAOULV010000145.1 GCA_029881835.1 Rhodospirillaceae bacterium | reverse complement strand
GTTGGGGTTGCGTTAATTCAAGGCAATCTTGCAAGCCAGATAAACGAACAGATACCCGAACGCGCGCCCGCATTTTTCTTTATTGATATTCAATCAGACCAGGTTGAAAAATTTGATAATGTTCTTAGCAGCATTAACGGCACGTCAGATTTACGCCGGATGCCATCCATGCGTGGGCGGATTGTAAAAATAAATGGCATTGCGGTCGAACAAGCAGAAATTGCATCAAACGTGCAGTGGGCGGTACGTGGTGACCGCGCATTAACATATTCGGCCAAACAGGCCGAAGGCAGCGAAATTGTAAAAGGCCAGTGGTGGGATGAAAATTATTCCGGCCCCCCGATAATTTCGTTTGATGCCGGGGTGGCGCGTGGCTTTGGTGTTGATGTTGGCGACAGCTTGACCTTAAACGTTTTGGGTCGCGAAATTACGGCAGAAATAAAATCTTTGCGCAAAATTGATTGGCGCACTTTGCGGTTTGATTTTGCAATTATATTCGCACCCGGCACATTGGAAGGCGCACCCCACACCCACATCGCCGCCATTAGCGCACCGTTAAACGTGGAAAGCGCGATTGAACAAAAGATGGCGGATAATTTCCCCAATATTTCAACCATCCGGGTGCGCGATGCGCTAGAGGCCGCAAATAACATGTTAGCCGGCATTTCAACCGCCATTCAGGGAACCGCATCTGTTACCATTTTGGCCGGCATCATAGTTTTAGCCGGCACCATTGCCGCCGGGCACAGCAAACGGGTTTACGATTCGGTGGTGTTTAAGGTGCTGGGCGCCACCCGCAGACAGATACTAGGTGCCTTTGTCGCCGAATACGCGCTATTGGGGCTTTTGACCGGAATTATCGCTTTGCTGGTGGGCGCGTTTATTTCATGGGCGGTCATCACCCAGTTAATGGATATGGCTTGGGCGTTTCAGCCCATGGTTGCCCTGCTGACGGTGGGCGCGGGCGTGGCATTTACCACCCTTTCGGGCCTTATTGGCACTTGGTCGGCATTGGGCGAAAAGGCCGCTATTCACCTTAGGAACGAATAGAAAAGGTTTAACATTTTTAAGCCGTACAAATTACACGTATTTTTCTGTATTTTTTTACTTACTGCCCTTGATTTGCCCCAATTTCCTGACATATTAAGCCTAGGTAGAAACAACTTTAAGGGAACCAATTCCAATGGCTTTTGGTCAAGATTCTAAAATATCTCTCAACACCAGTGCAGCAACGCACGCGGGCACAGCAATTGATGCCGGCCTACGGGCGCATATGCTCAAAGTTTATAATTACATGGCATCGGGTCTGGCGCTGACCGGCATAGTTTCATATGCCACCGCGCATTCCGAAACCATGATGAGCACAATTTACGGCACACCATTAATGTGGGTGGTAATGTTGGCACCGCTTGGTTTTGTTTTTGCCCTGTCGTTTGGCATCAATAAAATGAGCCTGCCCACCGTGCAAGGTTTGTTCTGGGCGTTTGCCGCCGTCATGGGGCTTTCGCTGGCATCGATCTTTGTGGTTTATACCGGCGCATCAATAGCGCGGGTATTTTTCATTACCGCAGGTACGTTTGCCGGCATGAGCATTTACGGCTATTCAACCAAACGCGACCTAACGGGCATGGGATCGTTTTTGATTATGGGGCTTATCGGTTTGATAATCGCTTCCATCGTCAACATCTTCTTGCAAAGCCCGGCGCTTTATTGGGCACTGTCGGTTTTGGGTGTGGGTATTTTTGTCGGCCTAACCGCATACGATACCCAAAAAATTAAACTGATGTATCTGGAATCAGACGGTCACGCCACCGCTGGCAAAAAAGCCATCATGGGTGCGTTGACGCTTTATCTTGATTTCATCAACCTGTTTATCATGTTGCTTCGTCTTTTCGGCGAACGGCGCTAAACAAAACAGCAGATAAAAAACAAAAAACCGCCCGTGAAATATCGGGCGGTTTTTTTATGCTTATGGTGTTCAATTTACCCGGTTAGGAATTTCCCGCCCGGCAAAAAACGCATCTAGATTATCCAGCGCCTTAAAGCCCATGGCGTTTCTGGTTTCAATGGTTGCGCTACCCAGATGCGGAAGTAAAAACACGTTATCCAATTTTGTGTAGCCTTGGTTTAATTTTGGCTCGCCAGCAAAAACGTCTAATCCGGCCGTACTTATGTGCCCGGTTTTAAGCGCGGTGATTAACGCATCATCATCTATTACCGGGCCACGTGCGGTATTTATAACCACCGCGCCTTTGGGCAACATGGCAATGCGCGGGGCATTTAAAAATTTGTTTGTTTCAGGCGTAAGCGGGCAATGAATTGAAAGCACATCTGATACTGCCAATAGCCCTTCGGCGCTTTCATGGTAGGTCGCGCCTTTTTCTAATTCGGGCGCAAGGCGCGAACGATTGTGATAATGAATTTCCATTCCAAATGCCCGGGCGCGATCTGCCGTTGCTTGACCGATGCGACCCATGCCCAACACGCCTAAACGTTTTCCGCCTATTTGGCTTCCCATTAATTGGGTTGGTGTCCAGCCGGTCCATTTGTTTTCGGCAATTAATTTCATTCCTTCCGCCGCACGGCGGGTAGCACCCAATATTAACAACAAAGCAACGTCAGCCGTGGCATCGGTAAGAACGTCAGGGGTGTTGGTAACGGGAATGTTTCGCATTGCCGCCGCACCAAGATCGACATGCTCAAAGCCAACGGAAAAAGTGGCGATTATTTTTATTCTTTCATTTAATTGTTTGATTGTTTCGCCATTTATTGGATCTGCCGGGCAGGTTAAAATTGCGTCGCAGTTTGTGCTTTTATTTATAATGTCGCCCGCACTTAATACCGCGCCTTCATTTTGGGTTATGGCATCATAATCACGCCTTGCCCGGGCCTCGACCGCGGGTGGCAGGGCGCGGGTAATGAAAAGTTTTGGTTTGGTTGTGTTTGTGTTTTCGCCCATGGGGAGGTTCCTTTAAAAAAATTTAATAAAACTATATATCAGAACTTGCCGCGGCTTAAATGTTCCATCGCCGCGTTTAGCTGGCTCATTCTTTCGTGGCTACCTAGTTTTCCATCCGGATGATAAACTGTTGCTAACCTGCGAAAGCGAAGACGAATGGTATTTAAGTCAGGAATTGATCCGGGCGGAAAACCCAATACGTAAAGTGCGTTTTCACGCGAAGTCACCCCGCCCGGCAACGGATCGAAGGTAATGGCCGAAACCACTTTTTTTAAGCTTTCCATTTCTTCGTGGGTATCGCGCAAAAGCGCACTTTGGGCCTCTAGCTCCATTTCTTTGCTTTGGCGTTCGCCCGGCGATTGGATTTCCAGTTTCATTCGCCCCAAATGAATGGCCAGGCCCAAAGCAAGGGCCTTGCGAATCGTTACGCCATCAAAACCTGGGCTTAGGCGCACCTGCAGGCGGGGTTTCCGCCGCCAGGGCTTACCCTTTGATTTTCCAGACTTTAATATGACCGTTTCGCGATCGTCACGGGCCGGTTCACCGGGGTCGGGGAAGCTTCTGACCATTTCTTGCGGCAGGGCAAGAACGATTGATCTGGCGATGTCGGCGACGTTACAATTTTTTTGCCGGGCCAAATCAACCACCGCATCGCGAAAGCTGCTGGCACAAGATACCGTGTAGGAAACTTTTTTGCTGGGGTCCTGGTCGCTGGTAATTTCGTTTTTGTTTGTCATCATTTCCCTTTTGCCGGGGCAATATAGTGGCCATTTTTGCCCTTGCTACGGCCCCGTGGCCACGAGTTTAGGCCATGTTTGGCTTGCGTCAACTTCATTTGAAGTTTTTTTTAATTCTTTCGAGTCATTTTTTCTTGGTTGTGGGTAAGTGTTTGCATTTTTTCTACTCATATTATTTTTTATCACTTTTAAGTATTTGTTTTTATTGATAATAATTGATTTAAAACTTTATTAGTGAAATCTTTTTTTTGCCTAATTTTTTTACTGTTTTACCGTTTTTTTTGTGAATTTTTGCCCTTTGGGCCGGCAATTTTGCAGCTTTTATTGGCGCAAAATTTCCCAAAACACCAATTTAACTGCATATGTATCTACCATTTTTTGTCCACCGGGAGCAGCCGATTTAGCCCCCGCAGTGCGCCACTGCTTGGATAAAAAAATATGTCGGGGCGGGGGTGATTTTTATAAAAAATTTTTCAAAATATTTTTTGCCCTTAAAAATTGACCGCATCAGGTCTGGGCAAGGGGCCCATTGTTGGCAAAGTGTGATAATCAAAAATTTATTCTTCATTAACCATAAGGCTGGTCGCTGGTAAGGTTTGCCAAAGGATCATAATTTTTTACCCGGGCGGACGCAAAGCTTGCTGGCTTTGGTTTGTTTTTTGCCTGAAAAAATACAATATCTATTTGTTTTGATAACGAAACGTGCCTTGGCGCGTATGGTGTTTTGCTGAATTTGTTGTTTTGTCGTTTTGGTGGCGTTCATTAATTTTGTCAGGAATTTTGTTGGGCGTTTTGCGCTTAAAAAAATTTATGACCACACCATCGTAGGGTTTTTACCCGCACACGCCTTGCCCAATTAGTGTTCACAAGGTGAAACATTATATATTTGTTAACCATAACCGCGCGCCAGCGCATGCGGCCCGGTGATGCAGGCAAAATGGTATTTGTGGCA
>JAOULV010000144.1 GCA_029881835.1 Rhodospirillaceae bacterium | reverse complement strand
GCTACTGTCATCGGTCATGGTGGAAATATCCGCATAAACATAAAATGCGCCTTCGGCGTGGCTTAATTGTGTAAAGCCCGCCTTGGGAAGTTCGCGCAACAGCAAATCCCTGTTAGTGCGATACCTTGCCACATTGCTGTTTAGTTCGCTTTTGCAATCAAATGCCTTTATTGCCGAAATTTGTGAAAGTGTCGGCGCGGAAATAAATAAATTTTGCGCCAAACATTCAATCGATCGCGATAATGTTTCGGGAAAAACCATCCATCCCAACCGCCATCCGGTCATGGAATAATATTTGGAAAAGCTATTAACAATCAGGCATTCGTTATCGAATTCGGTCATTGAATGTGCGTTTTGTTCAAAAGTAATGCCGTGATAAATTTCATCGGAAATAATTCTTATACCGCGTGTCTGACAGTAACTGGCAAGTTCTTTTAAACCTTTTTCGGAAATCATCGTTCCGGTCGGATTAGATGGGCTGGCAATTATTAAACCATCAATATTTTCTTTTATCTGGTCCAATAATTCCGGGGTTGGTTGATAATTTGTTTCCGGCCCGGTTTCAATATTTATCACCTCAACATCAAGTGCTTTTAAAATATTGCGATAAGCAGGATACCCGGGGCTGGCCAATGCAACCTTGTCGCCAGCATCAAAAGCGGCAAGAAACGAAAGTATAAACCCGCCCGATGACCCTGTGGTTATGCATATTCTGTCGGGGTTAATGTCAATCGCATAAGATTGTTTGTAGTGTTGGGAAATTCTTTCGCGCAGTGCTGGCACACCAAAGGCATCGGTATAACCAATAAGGTCGTCACCCAGCGCATTTGCCGCCGCAGCCAAAACATCTTTTGGTGCCGAGGTTGATGGTTGGCCGACCTCAAGATGCAAAATATCCTTGCCCGCGGCTTCGGCTTTGTTGGCCGCGCGCATTACGTCCATAACAATGAACGGCTGGATTAACCCACGCTTTGCCACCTTGAGAGCCATTTTTTTACGTCCCTTAAAATCTATATGTACGCACCTTGCTTAAGGCCCGATACCATACATAAAAAAGCCGCAAATTTACATCAAACATATATGGTTTAATAACCAATTATAGGGCTTTACCCCGGATAATAGACTTTTTTCGCACTATTAATGTATTTTGGATAATATGAATTTTATGACCAATGCTGCATTTCAATTTTTTGGCAAGGCGGCCCAGAGGGCGACAATGCTGGCTGGCGCAATAATTATTGTATTGGCAATAATTATTCCCGAATTTGCCAATGCCCAAAATGCCAAGCCGCTGCGCATTGTTCGCGATAGCGAAACCGAGAGCATTATTCGCACCATGGCCACCCCGCTGTTTTTTGCAGCCGGGCTTGACCCCGCGTCGGTTAAAATAATTTTAGTGGAAGATAATACCCTTAACGCCTTTGTTTCCGGTGGGATGAATATTTTTCTGCACACCGGACTTATCACCCAAAGTGAAAGCCCCGAAGCATTGATAGGCGTAATAGCCCATGAAACAGGGCACATACAGGGCGGTCATCTGGTGCGAAGCCGCGATGCCATGGAGCAGGCCCGAACCATTGGAACAATCACCGCCATACTTGGCACCGCAGCTGCCATTGGAAGCGGGCGCGGAGATGTTGCCGGGGCCGCCATAATGGGCGGGCAGAGCGTTGCGACCAGAAACTTTTTACAATTTTCCCGCACCCAGGAATCGGCGGCAGACCATGCGGCGTTTCGTTTGCTTGATGCCACCAACACCACGGCAACGGGGTTAGAAAAATTTTTGGGAAAATTAAAAGACCAAGACCTTGTGCCGGCACGGTTTCAAGACCCATACATGATGACCCACCCGCTAAACGTTGAGCGCATTTCAGCCATTAGGGAACATATTAAAAATTCCCCCAATTCAAATGCCAAGGTTTCTGATAAAACCAAAGATGATTTTGACCTGATGGTGGCCAAGCTTTATGGATTTCTTAATCCGTTTAATCAGGTTTTGCAGCGTTATCCGGAAAGCGACAAATCAATTCCAGCGCGCTACGCCCGCGCCATTGCGCATTACCGTAAAGCAAATATTGATGACACCGTTACCTTGATGGACGGGTTAATAGAAGAAATGCCGTCTAATCCATATTTTTACGAAATGCGGGGTCAGGCGCTTTTCGAAAATGCCCGCGCACTAGATGCCTTGCCCGATTATAAAAAAGCATATGAACTTGCCCCGCATGATGCATTGCTGGCATTGGGGTTGGCCAATGTTGAATTGGAACTGGGTGATCAGGAATTATTAGAAGACGCCATTAAACATTTTCGCGCATCTCTTATTATTGAGCCGGGGTCTGCTTTTGCATGGCGTCAGCTTGGCATTGCCTATGGCCGGGCCGGCAATATGGCGATGAGCAGCCTTGCCCTGGCCGAAGAAGCTCTACGCAAAAATAACCTGGTCGATGCCGAACATCTTGCCACCCGGGCGGCAGAGGGTCTGGCAAAGGGGTCTGGCGATTATATTCGTGCACTAGATGTTATCGAGGCCATCAAGACCACAAAGGCACAAAAAAATAATTGAGGGTTTAAGTAAGTTATGAGCATAAAATTTATTAAACCCCTAATGCTGGTGGCGATGGCGACATTATTTATGACCAACGCATGCAGCGATATAAAAACAAAAAGCATAACCCCCGAAGGTAGGCTTGATGTTCTTGGCCCAACCCCGCAATTTGATAATGACGAACCCGCATCCGATTGGGTTTTAATCGGCACATCATCGGCAAACAACATAACAACAAACCCGATTGCCGGCATCCCCGGCATCGGCATTACCAGCGCCGATGATGCCTTGCTGGCGGTTCGCCGGGTAAACGCCATGGTTTTGGCAACACCGTATCTTAGCTGGGCATGGAGCATGACGGACCATGGTGATGGCCTGCATCCGGTTCGCATAATTGTAGGCTTTAAAAGACTGGACGAAAAAGATGATGATGGTTTTTTCAGCCTAGCAAAAATTGGTTTGCGCTCTTCTGATTTGCCCAAACACAGTCGGGCGTTAAGCATTGTTTGGGGCGATTCAGCCCTTGGTCGGGGCAGTATGCGCATGGCTTTATCCGGCGATGGCGATGTGGCGGCACCGCTTTATATGCCCCGGGGCGGAAGGGAAAACGCCAACAAATGGTGGATGGAAACGGTTGACCTGTCAGAGATTTACCAAAAAGCCTGGCCCGGTGAAAGCCAGCGCGACCTTGCAATTAGCTTTATCGGCATTGCCGCCTCCCCCGATAAACCCGGCCACCGGGGCAGAATATCAGGGATTGTCCTATCTAGGTAATTTCCCCATATGGCGGGCAATGGCAATAAAGGGCAACATTAGCGCGCTTGTCACGTGGCCTTAATTTGACCATTATGCCGCCCAACAATATTTCAACCGTTCACAGAATTATGGAATTAGCACAAAAATGTCTTACAAAATTACCCGCCCGTTCGCCGCCACGCTTTCATTGCTGGTTGTGTTTTTAATGGCTGTAACATTTAGCCCCAACCGCGCCGATGCCCAACAGCTAAGCCCCGAACAAAAACAAGAAGTTCAATCCATTGTTCGTGAATATTTATTACAAAACCCCGAAGTCATTGTTGATTCAATCCGCGAGCTACGCCGCCGCGATGAAGCGGCGGCCGCCGAAAGCCGTAAAAATGCGCTCGGCTCATTGCAAGACCAGCTTGAAAAAGATGTAAACGATCCATTTATCGGCAACCCAGATGGCGACGTAACAATTGTTGAATTTTTTGATTACCGTTGCGGATATTGCAAAAAAGTATTCCCCGATGTGCAAAAGCTGGTTGAGGAAGACGGCAATATAAAATTTGTAATGAAAGAATGGCCCATTCTTGGTGATGATTCGGTTTATGCCAGCAGAGCTGCACTTGCGGTTTGGTTTGGACAAAGCAATAAATACAACGCTTTTCATAGCGCGATGATGGAAAGCAAAGGCAATCTTTCAAATGACCGCGTAAATGAAATTGCCGCCGAACAAGGTGTTGATGTTGAAAAAATGAAAACCGGGTTTGGCGACCCGCGGGTTGATATGGTAATTGCCAACAATACCAAACTTGCCGCCGAGCTTGGCGTTACCGGAACGCCCGCTTTTGTGTTTGGGCAAAATCTTATGCCCGGCGCAATTGATTACGACACCATGAAACGCTTGTTGGATGGCATGCGCAAAACCGATTAACAATCGTTAGCGGGAATGGCCTTGATTTGCTTTAAAATCATTTCGGTGTTGAATCCGGCAAAATTAATTTGAATTCTTGTCGCAATGCCATTGTCCAGCATATCGGATTCAATTTCGTATAATGGTTCGGGGCTTGGGGTTTCGGGGTCGAAATAGGCAACGTGTACCGTCCAGCCCGGACGCTTGGTCAGGTTGTCGTCATCAACCATTTCTGTTTTATCGGCAGAACCGTTTTTTGCCTTTAACTTGCTGATGAAGGTAGAAATTAATTTTGCCCCGCCCACTTCGGTTCCTTCGAAGGTTGTGGCGTTATATTGGGTTTCGCCTTTTTCGGCCCGGGCAATCAATTCGCGGGTATGGGCGGTTGGCAACAAAACCCCTTTGGGTAATTTAAATTCAATTTTTTCGGGTTTTTGAAATCTGGCAACATT
>JAOULV010000143.1 GCA_029881835.1 Rhodospirillaceae bacterium | reverse complement strand
GAAAATCGAAAATCGAAAATCGAAAATTGGAAATTTAAGTAATGTCACCAACTTCAGTAATGAAGATCAAAGGCCAAAATCAAAAAACCCTAAAAAGCTCAATTGAATGCTCGGGCATTGGCTTGCACTCGGGTGACAAGATAAGCATGACCCTGCATCCCGCTAACATAAACAACGGCATCACCTTTCGCCGTTCGGACATACATGGCGGCGGCGCAGAAATAAAAGCATCTTTTGATAATGTTCGCGATACCCGCCTTTGCACCACAATTGGCGATGAAAATGGTGTTGCCATATCCACCGTTGAACACCTTATGGCGGCACTTGCCGGTGCGGGCGTTGATAACGCAATTGTTGATGTTTCCGGCGGCGAAGTTCCCATCATGGATGGCAGTGCCGCACCATTTATGTTTTTGATTGATTGCGCCGGACTGGTTGAACAAGACGCGCCCAAACGTGTTGTGCGGGTAAAAAAACCAGTTGTCGTTTCCGAAGGCGGCAAATCAGCATCGCTTATGCCATCTGACGATTTCTCAATTGATTTTGAAATAGATTTTGATAGCCCGGCCGTCCAGCGCCAATCAATGCGCGTGGATATGGTTGACGGCGTTTTCAAGAGCGAACTATCACGCGCACGCACCTTTGGCTTTATGCACGAGGTCGAAGCATTGCGTGCGGCCGGTTTTGCCAAGGGCGGATCGCTTGACAACGCAGTTGTCGTAAGCGGTAGCGAAGTCCTTAATGAAGATGGCCTGCGTTTTGATGACGAATTTGTTCGTCACAAAATACTCGATGCGGTTGGCGATTTGTATCTAGCTGGCGGTACCATTGCCGGGCATTTTTCCGGCGTTTGCACTGGACACTCGCTCAACAATAAATTGTTGAGAGCGCTTTTTGCCGATGAAGCAAATTACGAATGGATCGATGCGGGTGAACTGGCCAATAAAGCTACCAGTAAAGCTAATGGCAAAAAGGTAAAGTCCGGCCCGGCCGATGGGGCTGGCGCTTGGAACACCAAAACCGCAGTCGCGGGCCCTGTTACCGCCTGATTTGTCCTAGCTGGCGATTCGCCAAAAACCTTGATTATTTACCAAAACAACCTTTCGGGCAGCGCAGTTTAAGCGCTATTTATTGCCTATGGGCGGGCCCAAAGGGGCAGAAAACGTGCCCATTGGACCGTCTTGGCAAGCCGGGGTTACAATCTTGTCACGCCATTGCCCAACCCGCATCCACCCGTGATATAAGGTTTTAAGAAATGCTGTCTATATTTGGGCTAGAATTGGGCCGCACGAAAAAGGCAATAAAACAGGGAACATGCCAGCCAATGAATAACACTATTAAAAGCTCTGCCCCAAAAGGGTCAATTAAGGTTTTCAAAGCAATGGCCTTTGGCGTGGTTTTGGCTTTGCAGGGATTGGCGCTTGGTGCGTGTTCCAGCACAAATGAAGCCCCGGCCTACGTAGAACAATCGGTTGAAGCGCTTTATAATTCTGCCGTCAATGCGCTTGAGCAAGAGCAATATCAAACCGCCGCCCAACGTTTCGACGAGGTAGAAAGACAGCACCCTTATTCAAAGTGGGCGACCAAATCACAGATTATGTCGGCTTATAGCCTTTATATGTTGAACAAATTTGACGAGGCTATCATTGCCTTGGATCGTTATATTCAGCTTCACCCCTCAAGCAAAGATACCGCATACGCTCACTACCTAAAGGGCCTGGCTTATTATGAGCAGATATCAGACGTAGGGCGCGACCAGTTGATGACCGAACGGGCCGCCGGTGCGTTTGCCGAATTAATAAAACGTTTTCCCGACAGCGAATATGCCAGAGATGCCAAAATAAAATTTGAACTAACTAACGACCATATGGCAGGCAAGGAAATGAGCATTGGGCGCTACTACCTTGATCGCAAGATGTATCTGGCGGCAATAAACAGGTTTCAATCAGTAGTAGATAAATTTCAAACAACGACCCATGTGCCGGAAGCCCTGCACCGGATGGTGGAATCATACATGGCGCTGGGTCTGGTTGATGAAGCACGCAAGGTCGCCGCAGTTTTAGGCCACAACTATGCTTCCAGCCCGTGGTATCTTGACTCGTACGCTATCTTAGAAGACCCAAGTGTGCGCCCGGTCGAAGATAAGTCTTGGTATAAACTCTGGTAAGGGCTTTTTAGCCGTATGCTGGCACGACTTTCCATTCGCGATGTTGTGTTGATTGACCGTCTCGATCTTGAGTTCGGCCACGGCTTAAGTGTGCTTACGGGTGAAACCGGTGCCGGTAAATCTATCCTTCTTGATGCCTTGGGTCTTGCGCTGGGGCGCAGGGCCGAAACAAGGCTTGTCCGCCAGGGTTGCGATCAGGCATCGGTCACGGCCGAATTTGACATTGCCCCAGATAGCCCGGTTTGGGCCAAATTGGAAGAGCACGCCATAGCGCTGGATGGAAATGAATTGCTGTTAAGGCGCGTTCTGGGCAGTGATGGCAGGTCTCGGGCATTTATCAATGATCAATCCATAAGCGTTGGCCTGTTGGGGGAAATAGGTTCGGAAATTGTCGAAATCCATGGGCAGTTCGATAACCAAAAACTAATGAGCCCGTCTTCACACATGGGTTTATTAGACGCATTGGGCGGGCACGAAAAGCTTCTGCTTGATGCTGGTGCGGCATTTAATAAATGGCGCGAAGCAAACGCCGAATTAAAGCGCGCAACCGAAGCATTGGAAGCCGCCAAAAGAGACGAAGAATACCTGACCCATGCGGTGGACGAACTTAACGCCATTTCGCCCGAACCGGGCGAGGAATCCCGCCTTGCCAAAGAACGGGCATTGATGATGCATGGCGAAAAACTGGTAGAGGCCATGAACAAAGCATCCGGCATTATAGGTAGCGGTGCCGGGGTCGAACGAAAAGTCCGTGACGCAATTAGAACCCTTGAAACGGTTCAGGAAAAAGCAGATGGCCTGTTGGATGAAACCATGAAAGCCCTTGATAGTGCGTCCGAACATCTGGCCGAAGCCACCACCCAATTAGAACGTGCCGCCGCCCGGGTCGATCTTGACCCTAACCAGTTAGAGCAGGCCGAAGAAAGGCTATTTAAGCTTCGCGCCCTTGCGCGCAAACACAACGTTGATGTTGACGGTCTGGCCCAGCTTTCCCAGCAGCTCACATCCCAGCTTGCGGCAATTACCGATGGGGGCAAGCACATTGAAAGCCTTAACCGGGCAGAAATGGAAGCCAAGGCGGCATACGCCAGGGCGGCTGAAAAAATCTCCGCGGCCAGAAAAAAAGCGGCTAAAAATCTCGATTCCTCGGTTGCGGGTGAATTGGAACCGCTAAAGCTGGGCAATGCGCGCTTTGTTACCAAGGTCGAATGCATGATTGATGATGAAAGTGCCTGGGGGGTATCGGGTTTTGACCGCGTCGCGTTTGAAGTTGCAACCAACCCCGGAACCCAACCCGGGCCGCTAAACCGCATTGCATCAGGTGGCGAATTGGCGCGTTTTATGCTGGCCCTAAAGGTGGTTTTGGCCAAGGCTGACCCGGTTCCGACACTGGTTTTTGACGAAGTAGACGCAGGCATTGGTGGTGCGGTGGCCGATGCCGTCGGTCAGCGTCTTTCGGTGTTAAGCAAGGACGTTCAGGTGTTAGTGGTAACCCACAGCCCGCAGGTGGCCGCACGTGGGGCCGGGCATTTGCGTATCAGCAAGGGCGGCAGTGGCGATGGCGACAGGGTTTCAACCAAGGTCGAGGTTCTAAACGCCCAAAGTCGAACAGATGAAATAGCCCGTATGCTGGCGGGTGAACGCATAACCGTTGAGGCCCGGGCCGCGGCCGAAAGCCTGCTTAAAGGGGCGGCGGAATGAACATTAAAAAAAAGCCAAGCTTGCGTGAAATTGCCCCCAAAGAACTATCATCCAAACAAGCAGAACAAGAACTAGACGCACTGGCCAAAGAAATTGCCGAACATGATAAGCATTATCACCTCAACGATGCCCCGGTAATATCTGACGCCGATTATGATAAACTACAGCGGCGCAACGCCGAGATAGAAACATTATTTCCGTTGCTGGTGCGCCCCGATAGCCCGTCAAAAAAGGTTGGCGCTGAAATAAAATCGGGCTTTAAAAAAGTAAAACATTCAAAACCTATGCTTTCACTCGGTAACGTATTTTCCGACGACGAATTACAAGATTTTATTGATGGGGTCAGGCGTTTTCTTAAAGAATTAAAAGACGATCCCAAGGCCCCGCTTGAAATGGTGGCCGAACCCAAAATTGACGGGGTTTCAATTGCGCTAAGGTATGAAAAAGGTGTGTTGGTTCAGGCCGCCACCCGTGGTGACGGGGCCGAAGGCGAAGACGTAAGCGAAAACGCCAAAACCATTGGCGATATCCCACAAAAAATTGACGCTGCCCCAGATGTGCTTGAAGTCCGTGGTGAGATCTATATGACCAAGCCCGATTTTGCCGAGCTTAACAAAGCGCAGGAAAAAACCGGGGGGAAGGTTTTTGCCAACCCGCGCAATGCCGCCGCCGGATCTTTGCGCCAACTAGACAGCACCATTACCAAAGAGCGCCCGTTGAGATTTTTTGCTTACGCTTGGGGCGATGTTTCTGAAATGTTGTGGGATACCCAATGGGGATATTTTGAACATTTGAAAAAATGGGGGTTTC
>JAOULV010000142.1 GCA_029881835.1 Rhodospirillaceae bacterium | reverse complement strand
ATGTGCGCGAGCGCATGGTTGAAATTAATGATGCGTTTGCAGTAATCGATGATGTGCGCCCACAAAAATGGGCAAAGTTTGGCGGCAATGGCGAGGTTAATTCCGAATGGCCGTTGCGTTCACACATCCGTAATTTTTATATGACCGATCCCATATCGCGGGCATCGGAAACAATGGCGCGTTGCGTAGCGGAAATATTGGGCGACAAAGAAGAGGGGACCGGCACAAATGGTTGATTTTGCCCTTACCCTGTGGGAAGCGCTGTGGCCGCTTATCTGGATAGTTATCAAGATATTGGCAATTGTCGTTCCGTTGTTGGTTGCGGTTGCTTACCTAACGTATGCCGAACGCAAAGTCATAAGCGCGATGCAAAGACGCAAGGGCCCTAACGTTGTTGGCCCGCTTGGTCTTTTGCAACCGTTTGCCGACGGGGTGAAGTTATTTTTAAAAGAAACAATCATTCCATCTGGTGCCAACCGTGCGGTGTTTTTGCTGGCCCCGATGTTGACTTTCTTCTTGTCGTTGGTGGCGTGGGCGGTAATACCGTTTGGCGAAGGTTTGGTTTTGGCCGATATAAATGTCGGCATACTTTATCTGTTCGCGATTTCCGGAATGGGTGTTTATGGAATATTGATGGCCGGTTGGGCATCGAACTCTAAATATTCGTTTTTGGGATCGTTGCGCTCGGCCGCACAAATGGTTTCCTACGAAGTATCCATGGGCTTTGTAATTATTTCTGTTTTGGTTGTGGTTGGCTCGCTCAACCTTTCGGATATTGTCATGGCGCAAAAGAACATGTGGTTTGTCATCCCGCTTTTGCCGATGGCGGTTATATTTTTCATTTCAACCTTGGCCGAAACCAACCGCCACCCGTTCGATTTGCCCGAAGCTGAAGCCGAACTGGTGACCGGTTACAACGTTGAATATTCAGCCATGACATTTGCCCTGTTTTTCCTTGGTGAATATGCCAACATGATTTTGATGTCCGGTATGACCACCATTTTATTCCTTGGCGGGTGGTTGCCACCGTTTGATGTTGCGCCGTTTAACCTGATACCGGGGCCAATATGGTTTGCCTTGAAAATTTCAATGCTGTTGTTCGTGTTTATCTGGCTGCGGGCGGCATTTCCACGCTATCGCTACGATCAGCTTATGCGTCTTGGCTGGAAAGTGTTCTTGCCCATATCGTTGGCGGCGGTTGTGGTTGTTTCCGGGGTTTTGGTGGCGTTCGATATGCTGCCAGTTGCAGGCGGGATGAGGTGATATCATGACATTTATGCAACGCACAATCCGCACCTGGTTTTTGACCGAACTGCTTAAAGGCATGTTCCTGACGTTTCGTTATATGTTTAAACCCGCGGTTACAATTAACTATCCGTATGAAAAAGGGTACCTCAGCCCGCGTTTTCGTGCCGAGCACGCGCTCAGGCGTTACGAAGGCGGTGAGGAAAGATGCATTTCGTGCAAACTGTGCGAAGCCATTTGCCCGGCCCAAGCCATAACCATTGATGGCATGCCGCGCGATGATGGTTCGCGCCGGACGCTGCGTTACGATATTGATATGACCAAATGCATTTATTGCGGCTATTGCGAAGAAGCCTGCCCGGTAGATGCAATTGTTGAAGGGCCTAATTTCGAATTCGCGACCGAAACTCGTGAAGAGCTTATGTATGACAAAATGAAGCTTCTGGATAACGGGGCACGCTGGGAAACAGAACTGGCAAGTCGACTTAAACAAGACGCAAAATACCGCTAAGGGGGCGGAAAAAAGGCATGATTGAAGCCTTAGTATTTTATGTATTCGCACTAACGGCAGTTGGCTCCGGGGTAATGGTTATTTCTGCCAAAAACCCGGTTCATTCGGTGCTGTTTTTAATATTGGCGTTCTTTAACGCCGCCGGATTGTTCGTTTTGCTGGGGGCTGAATTCCTGGCCATGCTTTTGGTCGTGGTTTATGTCGGCGCGGTCGCGGTGTTGTTCTTGTTTGTGGTCATGATGCTCGACATCAACACAACCGAATTAAGACAAGGTTTTTTGCAATACCTTCCAATCGGGGTGGTTGTCGGCGGTATTATGGCGGTTGAATTGGTGTTGATTACGGCCGGATGGTATTTTGCCCCGTACGTATCATCGGCCATTGGCGCACCCACACCACAGCCCGAACAGGTTTCAAACACCCTTGCCTTGGGCGAGCTTATTTACACCCGCTTTGTTTATTTGTTCCAGGCATCTGGTCTAGTTTTGTTGGTGGCAATGATTGGTGCTATTACGCTTACCCATCGCAAGCGCGTTGGCAGCAAAAAACAAAACATCGCAAAACAAATTGCGCGCGAAGATTCGGTTGAGCTGAAAAAAGTAGAACCAGGGAGGGGCATCTGATGCTTGAAATCGGTCTTGGCCACTATCTGGTTGTTGGCGCAATTTTATTTGCGACAGGCATGTTCGGCATATTCTTAAACCGCAAAAACATGATCGTCATAATGATGTCGATTGAATTGATGTTGTTGGCGGTGAACATAAACTTTGTCGCTTTTTCGGCCCATCTGGGTGATTTAATGGGGCAGGTGTTTTCACTGTTCATTCTGACCGTTGCTGCCGCCGAGGCCGCGATTGGTCTTGCCATATTGGTGGCATTCTTCCGTGCGCGCGGTTCTATCGCGGTCGAAGACATTAACGCGATGAAGGGGTAAGGGGCTTATTCATGATTAAAGCAATAGTTCTTCTTCCCCTTTTAGGGTTTTTGGTTTCCGGCATTATGGCGTTTGTCGATACTGGTGATGATAAACACAAAAAACACCGTCTTGACCTGATGGCGCAAATCGCCACCGTCGCACCAATGCTGATTTCTATGGTATTGGCGTGGATTGTATTTAACGATGTCGGCCTTAATGGAAACTCTTACATCGTGCAGGTCATGACATGGATACAATCGGGCGATCTTGACCTTAACTGGTCATTTAGGGTCGATACCCTGACCGCGGTAATGTTGGTTGTGGTTACAACCGTTTCTGCCATGGTTCATGTTTATTCAATCGGCTATATGCACCACGACCCCGATGTACCGCGGTTTATGGCGTACCTTAGCTTATTTACCTTTGCCATGTTGATGTTGGTCACGGCTGATAATTTGGTGCAGATGTTCTTCGGTTGGGAAGGGGTTGGCCTGGCGTCATACCTGCTTATCGGTTTTTGGTATTCAAAACCCAGTGCCAATGCCGCCGCCATCAAGGCGTTCGTGGTAAACCGGGTTGGCGATTTTGGTTTTGCCCTTGGCATTTTTGCGACATTCGTAATGTTCGGCACTGTTAATCTTGGCGAAATATTCGCCCGCGCATCGGAAATAAACAGCGAAACCATTTCCATATTCGGCGGTGAATTTCACGCCATTACGGTAATTTGTTTATTATTGTTTGTCGGTGCCATGGGTAAATCGGCGCAATTGGGTTTGCACACTTGGTTGCCTGACGCGATGGAAGGCCCGACACCTGTTTCCGCCCTTATTCATGCCGCAACCATGGTAACGGCCGGGGTATTTTTGGTCGCACGCATGTCGCCGTTATTTGAATATTCAGATCTTGCGCTTCAGGTGGTTACCATTGTTGGCGCGTCGACCGCCATATTTGCCGCCACCATTGGCTGTACCCAGTTTGATATCAAACGCGTAATCGCTTATTCCACCTGTTCGCAACTGGGCTACATGTTTTTTGCCATGGGTGTTTCGGCCTATTCGGCGGGCATATTTCATCTGATGACCCACGCATTTTTCAAGGCGCTTTTGTTCTTGGGCGCGGGTTCGGTAATCCATGCCATGTCTGATGAACAAGACATGCGTAAAATGGGTGGTATCTGGAAGATGATACCGGTTACTTACGTTTTAATGTGGATTGGCTCATTGGCGCTGGCCGGTGTTTGGCCGTTTGCCGGATTCTATTCAAAAGACATCGTTTTAGAAGCGGCGTGGGCGGCGCAAAGCACCGTTGGTTCATACGCATTCTGGCTTGGTATTTTGGCCGCGTTCCTGACGGCATTTTATTCATGGCGTCTTATTATAATGGCGTTTCACGGAACCCCTCGGGCCGATGAAAAAACCATGGCCCATGTACACGAAAGCCCATTGGTTATGATCGCACCGTTGTTGGTGCTGGCGTTCGGTGCGTGCTTTGCCGGAATAATTGGCTATTACTGGTTCATCGGCGAAGGCGCCGGCGCATTTTGGTCCAATTCAATTCTTATTTTGCCAACCCACACGGCATTGGAAGATGCGCATAATGTTCCAATGTGGGTTAAATACCTGCCGTTGGCGGTAGGTGCGGCTGGCATCGCAACCGCATATGTAATGTATATGTTTGTTCCCACTTTGCCGGGAATGGTGGTTAAGGCCATTCGCCCAATTCATAAATTTGTTTTCAACAAATGGTACTTTGACGAACTTTACGACGCAATTTTCGTAAAACCAGCTTTTCGTATTGGGCGCGAGCTCTGGAAGACGGGCGACAAAGCCATTATTGATGGCATTGGCCCCGATGGCGTTGCCCACACTGCGGGCGATACCGCCGAACGGGTGAGCGCGCTTCAGTCCGGTTATCTTTATCATTATGCATTTTCAATGCTGATAGGTGTTGTGTTTATGGTTTCTTGGTATTTGTTTGCGCACGCGGGGTGATGGAACATGGCTAATTTTCCCATCCTCTCAATCTTGACG
>JAOULV010000141.1 GCA_029881835.1 Rhodospirillaceae bacterium | reverse complement strand
CAATCGGTATAATTATTGGTTGTGGCGCGGGAACGTGGATGGGGCGAGGGTTGGCGGGTTTGTATGGAGAATTTTTTCATTTTCCGTTCCTTTATTTCAGTTTTGATTATGGCGTTTACATAATTGCCGCAGGAATTAGCTATCTTGTCGCCTTTTTGGGAACCATAAGCGCAGTTAAAAAGGCTGCCCGGCTATCGCCTGCCGAAGCCATGGTTCCACAACCGCCCACCGTTTATCGCCGTGGCAAAAGCGAAGGTTTAATCAAAGGTGCGCTCGGGCCCACCCGAATGATAGTTCGCCATATATTGCGCTGGCCTTTGCGCTCAAGCCTGACATGTCTTGGAATTAGTTTTGGGGTGTGCGTTTTAGTTTCGGTAATGTTTTTTCAAGACGCCATGGATTACATGATTGATACCCAATTTACCGTAATCGAAAGGCAGGATGCTTCCGTATCCTTTATTGACGTTAAATCTGCAGACGTTTTAGAAAACGTCAAATCTTTGCCTGGGGTTATGGCGGCAGAACCGTTTAGATTTGTTCCGGTAATATTTAAGTTTAAATCGAATGAGCGACGAATGTTTATTAAGGCGATAACTTATGATGGAAGCCTTAATCGTATTCTTGATGACAACACGAATGCAATAACACTACCAAAGGAAGGAATAGTTTTATCAAAAAAATTATCTGAAATGTTGGGCGCTGGTCTTGGCGATATTGTAACCACAGAAATTCGCGAAGGAACAAAGCCCACCCTTAATTTACCGGTTACCATGGTAACTGAAACACTAATTGATAGTGCGGCTTATATGGATATTGGGGCCCTTAATCGTGCGCTGAAAGAAAGAAATAATATTTCAGGCGCATATGTAATGCTGGACAAAAAATTTGAAAATGATTTTTATTCATCTTTAAAAAATATTCCCAGCATAGCTCAGGTTGCGGTAAAGGAAACAATGATTCAGGCGTTTCGTGATACCATGGAACAAAATCTTAATATTATGAATTTTTTTAATACTATTTTTGCGGCCGTTATTGCTGTCGGGGTGGTTTATAACGCTGCTAGGATATCATTATCGGAAAGGGCGCGGGAATTGGCTAGCCTTAGGGTTTTGGGGTTCACCCGGGGCGAGGCTTCATACATACTATTGGGTGAATTAGCCGTGCTTATGGCCATTGCCCTGCCGTTGGGGTCGTTGCTTGGTTATGGTTTGGCGTGGGTTTGGACATTATCACTGGATACTGACCTTTATCGAATGCCGCTGATAGTAAGCAGTACAACCTTTGCTCAGGCGATTTTGGTGGTGGTAACCGCTGGCGTTGCCACGGCGATTGTTATTCATAGGCAGGTTATTAACCTAGATCTTATTGGGGCACTTAAAACGCGCGAGTAACCGGAGTTTAGTAAAATGGCAGATAACCAACAAAGTATCTCATATGGCAAGCGCCGCGTGGTCTGGGGCGGAGCGACATTTTTGTTTGCGTTATTTTTGGTTTGGGCTTTCTGGCCAGCAGCCGTTTTGGTTGATGTTGCAGAAATCACCAAGGGTGAAGTCAAAATATATGTTGAGGCAAAAGGGCAAACCCGGGTTAAGGATGTGTATCAAATATCCGCCCCTGTTTCTGGGCGGGTGTTACGAATCAAGACCGAGGCTGGCGATAAAGTAATTGCCGGGAAAACCGTTTTATCCGTGATAGAGCCCGCCGAACCCACTTTTCTAGATACCCGTTCACGCGCCGAAGCCGAATCATTGGCTGAGGCGGCGGTGGATGCCCAGGCCCAAGCCGCGGCCGCACTTGAGCAGGCCCGCGCCCAATTGAAATTTTTTAAAGGGGAGCTTGATCGTTCGCGTCTTCTTGCAAAAGAGGGAACCATATCAAAGCGTGCACTAGAAAAAGCGGAACTTGATTGGGAGACGCAAACGGCATTGGTAAAAAGTGCAGAAGCAACACACAAAGTTAGAAGCCATGAATTGCAAACAGCCAATGCCAGGCTGATATCGCCAAACGTAAGTCAGCATGGTAATGGTGATTGTTGTGTAGAAATTAAATCCCCCATCAACGGAACCGTTTTAAGAATATTACAGGAAAGCGAAAGTGTAGTTGCCGCCGGAACACCTTTATTAGAGGTCGGCAATCCAAAAGAAATTGAAGTAGTTGTTGATTTATTGACCGCCGACGCCGTTAGAGTGCGTGAAGGAGCAGAGGTCAAAATTGAAAATTGGGGCGGCGAGCCCTTGGCCGGAACAGTTCGCAGGATAGAGCCTTATGGCTATACCAAGGTTTCGGTATTGGGTATTGAAGAACAGCGAATAGACGTAATTATTGATTTTTCTTCAGGGGAAAAACTGCCAAAGGGGCTTGGCCATGGATTTAGGGTTGAGGCATCAATACTGGAATGGGCGGGCCCCGACGTTGTGCGCGTTCCGGTATCGGCGCTTTTCAGGGTGGGCGAAGATTGGTCGGTATATGTAAACGCCAACGGCAAGGCAAAATTACAAAAAGTAAGTATCGGTCATATAAATAATCTGGTTGCCGAGGTAATTGCCGGTCTTGCACCGGGCGAAGAGGCAATTATTCACCCCGGCGACAAGGTGAAGGACGGGGCGCGGATTTCTCCACGAAGCAAGTGATTTTTAATATTTACTTGTGTATATATAGTGCAGCGCACAATTGAAAAGGTTTCAAATAAATGCTTTCCATAGAAAGACTTTCGCTTGAAGATGCCCAAGTACTAATCGAAGGAGCAACCGAGCACGCAAATGCAATCGGCGTTCCAATGTGTATCGCCATCGTTGATGAAAGCGGGAACCTTATCGCCTTTCATCGGATGGACGGTGGAAAAATACTCAGCGTTAGCTTATCTCAGGATAAGGCCTTCACGGCGGCAGTATCGCGCAGGCCAACGTCTTTTTATAATGAAAATGCAGTTCCGGGAAATCTTACAAACGGAATTCAGAGCGCGTGGAGTGGGCGGTTTTCAACCGTTGGCGGCGGTGTGCCAGTTGAAGATGATGGAATAATAGTCGGCGCCGTTGGCATTTCCGGCGGAACGCCCGAACAAGATATCGAATGCGCCGAAGCGGCGATTGCATATTTCAGCGCCGATTAAAATATAAATTATATTTATTGCAAAACCAGATATTCCGGGTTCAGCCTGCCCATTGAAAGCAAAAGCTGATAAATCGCAACGCGCTCATCATAGGCCGATGATGTGTAATTTATTTGTGCGTTGTTGACTTCGTTTTCAGCGTCAAGAACGTTGATGATGGTTTCTTTGCCGGCTTCACGAAGTTTTTTTCTAGAAGATGCCACTTCTGCCGCAATGTTAACCGCGTTGCCAAGAAGATTTTTGCGTTCCCCCGCGGTAAGTAGCGATTGCCACGAAAGGGAAACCTGCTCAATTACTTTGCGCGTAGTGTAATCGTAGTTTTCCATGCTGGCCTGATAGTCAAAGTTGCTCATATCTTTTGCGGCTTTTGATGAAAACCCTGAAAATATATCCCAGTTGGCTTTTACCACTACGGAATAATCGCGCCTGATGCCCAATGTGGCTTGGTTATCTTTTTCATAATTAGCAGCTCCCACCACATCAATAACCGGCAACAATCCGGGCGCTGCTTGATTTCTTTTTTCACGCGCAGATTCAACCGAGGTTGCGCTGTTTATTAATGCGGGGTTTTCAAGCAACGCTATTTCAATGGCCCTTTCCCGGTTGCTGGGAATAACCTCGGCCGGAGGGGACGGATCAACCATAGCGGCAATCTCTGGGGCGTGATCAAATACCTGAATATAACGGCTGATGGAATGTTCAAGCCCGCCTTCAAACCCGACACGTCTTTCCCTGGCAATTTGCAAGCGTGATTTAGCTTGCAATACGTCAACGGTAACGCCCGAACCACGCCTAACACGCTCATCTTCCAGATTAAGCTGTTGTTGGATGGTGCGTTCGTTTTCCAAAGCCATTTCTACCAAGCGACGCTGGCGCAATACATCTATGTATGCCTTTACCGCTTCAAACATTGTATTTTGCCGTGTGCCTTCAAGTGAAATTTCAGCAATTTCACGGTTTATCTCGGCTGTGCGCACAAGCGAGCTAGTCATGCCGCCATCAAAAACATTTTGGGTAATTTTTGCGCTTGCGGTTTGCCGGGGGCGGCTCCACGGTTCGCCGGCGGGGTCATTTTTGCGCTCTGCCGGGCTGTCAATTCTGTGTGGACCCACATCACCTGAAAGCGTAACGGTGGGCAGGTACCTAGCGCGCGCCCTGTCGACACCGGCAATACCGGATTCAAGGGCGGCTTCTGATTGTTTTATTTTGGGGTGGGTCGTAAGCAGGGCGGCAAGCTCTGATTCTAAGGTCTTGGCCTGCAGTTGGCCCAAGGGCGCGCCAAGCACAAAAGCAACCGTCAGCGCTGATAGCAAAAAACCAGACGGCGCGGGCACGATGCCCAACATTTTGCCGTTGGAATTTATGCTTTTGCTAAGCGAATTTTTGCAACCTATTCCCAATATCAGCACTTTCAATAGTTCGTTCAATAACTGCCTAAATTATCGGCAGCGCAATTGGCAATTTTTTACCATACCTTTGCTTAAACAACAATTTATGCCTAAAGCCGATTTTTCAGGAAAATAGCCAAAATCCTGCCATTTTCCCCAAAAGACAGCTGAAATAGTGCCCATAAACAGTAAGGATATAATAAAAAGCACCATTTGAAGGTCAAAAAAACCG
>JAOULV010000140.1 GCA_029881835.1 Rhodospirillaceae bacterium | reverse complement strand
CGCAGGCGCGCTGAATACGGGTGCAGGCCTCAACCAGGTTTTCGGTAGATGTCGCATATGAAACCCTGAAATAGGGGCTAAGACCAAAAGCCTCACCATGAACTGCGGCAACGCCTTCGGCTTCCAACAAATATGTAACAAAATCTTCGTCAGATTTTATTTCTTTGCCATCAGGCGTTTTTTTGCCAATTACGCCAGCGCAACTTGGATAAACATAAAAAGCGCCTTCAGGGGTTGCGCAGGTAAGGCCTTGTGCCTTGTTAAGCATTTCAACCACGATATCGCGACGCTCTTTAAAAATGGCGTTGCGTTCGGCCAAGAACGAATGATCACCATTTAGCGCTTCCACCGCGGCGGCTTGGGAAACCGATGCAGTGTGCGTAGTTGATTGTGATTGCACCTTGTTCATGGCTTTTATTATTTCAAGCGGGCCCGCGGCATAACCGACACGCCATCCGGTCATGGCGTAGGCTTTGGAAACGCCGTTTAATGTAAGGGTGCGGTTCATCAAACCGGGTTCAACCTGGGCGGGGGTAACAAATTCAAAATCGTCATAAACTATGAATTCATACATATCATCGGTCATTACCCAAACATGTGGGTGCTTCATCAATACATCGGTCAATGCCTTCATTTCGGCGCGTGAATAAGCCGCCCCTGTTGGGTTGGATGGTGAATTTAAAATAAGCCATTTGGTTTTTGGCGTAATCGCCGCTTCCAATGCTTCGGGTTTTAGCTTGAAATTATCTTCAACCGGGCAATCAACAAACACCGGGGTGCCTTCGGCCAAAAGCGTGATATCGGGATATGACACCCAATAAGGTGCCGGAATAATTACTTCGTCACCGGGGTCTAGCGTGGCGATTAATGCGTTATAAATTGTCTGCTTGCCGCCACAGCCAACGGTTATTTGATCGGGCGTGTATTCAAGGCCATTGTCACGTTTAAGCTTGGCACAAATTGCATCGCGCAGTTCCTTGGTTCCGGCAACGGCGGTGTATTTTGTCGCGCCCGCATCAATTGCCGCTTTGGCGGCAGCTTTTATATGGTCAGGGGTATCAAAATCAGGCTCACCCGCACCAAGGCCGATTACGTCGCGTCCGGCGGCTTTTAATTCTGCGGCTTTGGTTGAAACGGCGATTGTGGGTGATGGTTTAATATTGGAAAGTCTTTTGGCGATGAACGGCATTTTGGTTTCTCTATTTGTTGCTGAATTGATTAAATGGTGGGGTTTAAAGTATTAGGCTTTGCGTTTATCGAACACCGCCGCGTAATGATATGGCGGTAGCTCAACAACACCATGGAAACTAAACCCTGCGTCGGATGCTAAATCAATAACTTGATCGGGCGTCATTCTGTTTGCGGTTTCCGGCCCGCGGGGCTGACCCAGAACCGTTGTTTCGTCTTTTGGCCGATGGTGCCAGTTAATGACAACAAACCTGCCGCCCGGCATTAGGGCTGAATAAGCTTCACGCAAAAATTCTGGTTTATTGTCCACGCCGTGAAAAGTATTGGCAATAAATATGAAATTAGGAACCCGGGGGATGCGCCCTGCGATATTGCGGGCGTCTTGTTCCAGCCAATCTATGACGTCGGCTTTAATGCCGGCACTACGCGCGCGGGATTTTGCCAAATTTAACATGTGCGTATCTATATCCATGGCCATTACCCGGCCAGTGCGCCCGACAATATTGCAAAGGGGAACGGTGAAATGGCCATCACCACAGCAAAGATCCAAGACAGAATCACCAAAATCAACCCCGATGCGCCTTAGCACCCCTTCGGGGTCGGGCCACAGCGCCTGCCACCAATCGGCATCGGGCATTGAGGTCGCAGAAAATTTGCCCAAAACACCAGCCTGAGCGCCTGCATTATTATTGGAATTATTGTCTTCTATGTTCATTTCTTTGGTCTTTGGCCCTGATGGTGGGTTAGTTTTTGACTGTTTTTCCCTTGCTTAGCTAAACCCACAAATACCACTCATTTATGCCCCCGCCAAGAAATGATGCGAGGGCACGGTTTTTAGACCAATTGGCCAACTTTGGGCGTTTACTTTTAAGGGAATGGTGGAATTAGAGGGCTTGCGAACGGCCAAATGGCAGTGCAAAACTGTGCTTTCATGAACAAAACAAATTCAACCCCCCCCAAAAAACCTGTGGATAAAGCCACGGACCGCGCATTTGAGCTGGTTTCACCATTTGAACCTGCGGGCGACCAGCCCCAAGCCATAGCCGAATTATTAAAGGGCCTAAACCAGGGCGAGCGCGATCAAGTATTGTTGGGCGTCACCGGCTCGGGCAAGACCTTTACCATTGCCCATGTGGTGGCCGAACTTAAACGCCCGACCATCGTGTTGGCACCCAATAAAACCTTAGCGGCGCAATTATATGCGGAAATGAAATCTTTTTTTCCTAACAATGCGGTGGAATATTTTGTTTCTTATTATGATTACTACCAGCCCGAAGCATATGTTGCGCGTTCGGATACCTACATTGAAAAAGATGCGTCCATCAACGAACAAATCGATCGCATGCGCCATTCGGCCACAAGGTCGCTGTTTGAACGGCGTGACGTAATTATTGTTGCATCTGTTTCGTGCATTTATGGCATCGGTTCGCCCGAAACCTACGCCGATATGGTTATTAAGTTGCAAGCGGGCAACGAATATGACCAAAGCGAAATTATGAAAAACTTGGTCGCGCTGCAATATAGCCGCAACGATCATGCATTTGCCCGTGGCGCATTTCGGGTGCGCGGTGACGTGGTTGAAATATTTCCCAGCCATTACGAAGACCGTGCGTGGCGACTTTCATTTTTTGGCGATGATTTAGAATCAATTTCGGAAGTTGATTCGTTGACGGGCGAAAAAATATCAGACCTTGAATACATTACCATTTACCCCAACAGCCATTACGTGACCCCACGGCCAACATTGTTGCAAGCCATGCCAAAAATAAAGGCGGAATTAAAAACCCGCCTTGAAGAATTGCGCGCCCAAGGGAAATTGCTTGAGGCCCAACGCCTGGAAGAGCGCACCACATTTGATTTGGAAATGTTAGAAACGACCGGGTTTTGTTCAGGGATTGAAAATTATTCTAGGTATTTGACCGGGCGCAACCCCGGCGAACCGCCGCCGACATTGTTTGAATATTTGCCCGATGATGCATTGATGGTAGTTGATGAAAGCCATGTTTCGGTTCCGCAAATAGGCGGTATGTACCGGGGTGATTATAACCGCAAGTCGACCTTGGCCGAATTTGGTTTTCGTTTGCCATCATGTGTTGATAACCGCCCATTAAAATTTGAAGAATGGGATAAAATGCGCCCGGAAACCATTTTTGTTTCGGCCACCCCCGGCCCGTGGGAAATGGAACGAACGGGCGGCGTATTTACCGAACAGGTGGTGCGCCCGACCGGGTTAATTGATCCGGAAATTATTATTCGCGATGTCGCCACCCAAGTGGATGACCTGATGGGTGAATGCAAGTTGGCGGCAAAAAAAGGACAACGGGTTTTGGTGACCGTTTTAACTAAAAAAATGGCCGAGGAACTGACCGATTATCTGCATGAACACGGGGTGCGGGTGCGTTATATGCATTCAGATATTGATACCTTGGAACGCATTGAAATTATTAGGGATTTACGCTTAGGCGCATTTGATGTTTTGGTCGGAATTAACCTTTTGCGCGAAGGATTAGACATTCCCGAGTGCGCATTGGTGGCGATTTTGGATGCCGACAAAGAAGGTTTCTTGCGTTCCAAAACATCATTGGTGCAAACCATCGGCCGGGCCGCGCGCAATGTCGAAGGCCGGGTCATTCTTTATGCCGATCGCATAACCGATTCCATGCAATACGCCATTGATGAAACCGGGCGCAGGCGGGAAAAACAAACCGAATACAACAAAGCCCATAACATTACGCCCGCCAGCATAAGCAAAAATATTTCTGATGTTTTGGGCAGCGTTTATGAGCACGATTACGTAACCGTTGGCACCGGCACATCGGGCGATGAACAATTGGTCGGCAAAACCCTGCGCCAGCATATTGAAGAATTGGAAAAACGCATGCAAGCGGCGGCGGGCGATTTGGAATTTGAAGAGGCCGCAAGATTGCGCGATGAAATAAGGCGTCTAGAAGCCCATGAATTAGGATTGGATTTACCCGGCGCGTCAATCGCCGCCGGTCAAAAAGCCGGCAGCGCAAAACGTAGAAAAAAATCTAAGCGTTAAAGTTTAATATCCCGGGTCAGGCTTGGCACCACCATCCAGTCCATAACCCATTTATTGGCGAAACGTTCAAAACACATTACGGTTGCGGTTTTTACAATTACCACATTTTCTTCATCATCGCCCGCCAGCAGGCGCGCAGCCATGCGTTCCATAAACGGGTTATGACCGCAAACCATGGTATCGACATCCCAATTTTGCAATTGTGCGGCCAAAAAATCAGTATCATCCATCGGCGTAATGTTATCAATTTTTTGTAAGGCCACGCCCGGGGCAACAAGGGCTGATAATATTTCAGCCGTTTGCCGGGCGCGTAATTTACCGCTATGAAAAACCTGTTCGACCCTGACATTGGCGCTGGCAAGAAATTTGGCCTGGGCTTCAACATCGGCCATGCCGCGCTGGCTTAATGGGCGTTCGCCACTTTCATCAACGGCTTCTTCGGCTTTGCCGTGACGTACAAGATAGAGTTTCATTTTGCATGGTCTTTCAAGTTTTGCCC
>JAOULV010000003.1 GCA_029881835.1 Rhodospirillaceae bacterium | reverse complement strand
GCTTTGGATGAACCGGCATCGCTTACTATTGCCCCTTGTTTAAGGTTTTTGCCAATGGCTTTGCCCAGCGTTGCCATGGATCCCAATGGTACGCACAAAACCACCAAATCGGCATCAACTACCGCCCCAGCCGCATCGGTGGTGTAGCTATCGCCCAATGAAAGCGCGCGGGCTTTTTCTAATGTTTCCGCACTACGGGTAGCAACGGCAATATGGCTTGCCAATCCTTTTTTGCGCACCGCGCGCGCCAAAGAAGAGCCAATAAGCCCAATGCCAATTATGGCTATGCGTTCGAACAATGGTTTGTTTGTCTGTGACATGGATAAATCGCTTAATTTATGATTTCAAAAATTTTTCAATCGCCTTAGTGCAGGCGTTCATTTCTTCTTCTGTGCCAATGGAAATGCGTAAATATTCAGGCAATCCATAGGCATCCATTTTGCGCACGATAATCGAATTATCACGCAGATATGCATCGGCCGCCGCCGCGGTTTTGCCATTGTTGCCGTCAAAGCGTACCAGTACAAAATTGCCAACGCTATTGGTTGTTTGCAAACCCATTTGCCTGAGCGCGGTTTGGGTTTTTTCCACCCATAAAATTGCGTGTTCGCGCGAACGATTGAAAAATTCAATATCTTCCAATGCTGCAATCCCTGCGGCCTGGGCAATTGAAGAAACATTAAATGGCCCACGTACCCGGTTGATTACATCGGCAATTTCTGACGGCATGTATGCCCAGCCCAAACGCAAACCCCCAAGCGCGAATATTTTGGAAAATGTTCTGGTCATTACCGTGTTTTGCCCTTGGTCAACCAGTTCAAAGCCAGGGGTGTAATCATCGCGCGATACGAATTCGGCGTAAGCCGCATCAATTACCAGCAATACGTCTGCCGGCAAACCTGCGCGCAGGCGCTGCAGTTCGGAAGAACTTATATATGTTCCGGTCGGGTTATTGGGGTTGGCCAAAAACACAATTTTGGTTTTATCCGTAACCGCGCCCAACAGATTATCGACATCGGTGGTAAGGTTTGTTTCTGGGGCCGCCACCGGTGTTGCGCCCGCGGCTTTGGCCGCTATGGGGTACATTAAAAAACCGTGTTCGGTGTAAAGAACCTCGTCACCGGGGCCGGAATATGAATAGGCCAGCAAACTTAAAATTTCATCCGAACCGGCGCCGCAAACTATGCGCGCGGGGTCAAGGCCAAACCTTTTGCCGATTGCCGCGTGTAGCGCGCTGGCATTGCCATCGGGGTAGCGGTTCACCGATTGGGCGGTTTTTGCTATTGCTTCCAGCGCTTTTGGCGAGGGGCCAAAAGCACCCTCGTTGGAAGCAAGTTTGATAACGCTTGTTTTGTCCCCGTCTTGGTCTTTGCCCTGAATTTTGCTATCGCCGCCAACGTATGGCTCGATATTCAATATGCCCGGGCGCGGAGTAATTAAAGGCGCACTCATCTGATTTTACCTTTTACCATTTTTCAGGTCCCGCGATTTTGGCCTTGCAAATCAGGGCCAAGATCATCCTCGGTTAAGGGTTTGGCATAACCACCAAGCTTTATCACGCGGCTGATATCACCACCAATTTTTTTACACTCTTCCCTGATCGCATCAATGCGCGGATCAGTTTCTTCGACAAACCCATCAAGCTCGACCAGTTTTAGCCATATTTGCGGCCGGGTCGGATCATCCCAATCGGTAGCAAACAAAACATCAAACCCAACTTTTTGCGCTGTGCGGGCAAATGATGCTTCGGTTAATTCACCGCCGCTTTCAAAAACCATGTAGGTACAATCGCGCCCGGTGGGTTCCATTGCAACCGGACAAATTACCAACGCTTCGCGTTCGGCCGAACGCGCATTACCCGGTCCGGCAAATGGCAGTTTGGCGATTATGCGCGGCGTGCCTTCAACCGTTGTTGCCAGCCTGCGCCACCACGGGTCATCGTCGCGCCTAACGGGTATGGGTAAAATGCCCAAGGTAACTTCTTGGGCCTGCACAACCTCAACCAGTCTGCGGGTTGATGCGTATTGGGTCATGGGGGTAAAGCTTCCGTACTGGTCGCGGGCTAAATCCCAGAACCCTTCGCAATCTTCGCCGACAAACACGCCAGCCGAAAATGGCCCTTCGGAACTAAGGGTTGCGTTTATTATCTCACGCCAGATGCGTACCAGCTCGCGCCTAGGGAATATGCCACTGTGGCGCCCCAGCAGGCGGTAAATTATTTCGGCCTCACGCGCCGGGCGAATTTTTATGGCTTCGCCTTTTTTGGCCATGCGCACATCTTCGATAATCTCGGTCCGCTTCATGATCAGGTCATGAAGCTGGTCGTCGATGGCATCTATGGCATTGCGCAGTTCTTCCAGGGTTTTCATAAATCTTGCCTTGCTCTTTTTGACCCCATTTGGCCCTTTAAACTTGGTATAAATTGCTAGAAAAGCCCTTGAGTGATAAACCCACTTAGAGCGGAAATCAAAGAAAACATTGACACTTTAGCCCCCTAAACCTAGCAATTAACCCACCAACCAGTCCATCGGACTTAAAATGGGATAAGACTTGTGAAAAACGACCAAGACAGCCTCCCGGGCGCAGGTCCGGGCAAAACCCCCGAAACGGGCGCAAATAACGGTGCGCACCCCGGGTTTTTTGTGCGCTTGGGTGAAACCGAGCCACTAAAGCTCGACAGCGGGGTGGAATTAAAGGGGATTGATGTCGCCTATCAGGTATACGGCGAACTGAACGCGGATAAATCAAACGCAATTTTGGTTTGCCATGCCTTGACCGGCGACCATTTTGTTGCCGGAACCCACCCGCAAACCGGAAAGCCCGGCTGGTGGAAAGACATTGTTGGCCCCGGCCTAACGGTTGATACCGACAGGTATTTTGTAATTTGCCCCAATATTCTTGGTGGCTGCATGGGCACAACTGGCCCCAAAGAAACAAACCCCGATAGCGGCAAGCCGTGGGCACTGGATTTTCCGGTTATTTCAATCGGCGATATGGTGCGGGCACAAAAGCTACTTATTGATCACCTTGGTATTGAAACCCTGTTTGCCGTAATCGGCGGCTCAATGGGTGGAATGCAGGTTTTAGAATGGGCATCGCAATACCCTGAAAAAGTATTTGCCGCCGTTCCCATTGCCACGGCCGCGCGCCATTCGGCACAAAATATCGCCTTTCACGAGGTCGGCAGGCAGGCAATCATGGCCGATCCCGATTGGTGCAATGGCGCTTATTTGGAGCAGGGCAAAAACCCCAATCGTGGTTTGGCGGTGGCGCGCATGGCCGCACACATTACCTATTTGTCAGAAGCAGCCCTTACCAGAAAATTTGGCCGCAAGCTGCAAAACCGCGATCAGGTGACATGGGGATTTGAAGCCGACTTTCAGGTCGAAAGCTACCTTCGCCATCAAGGCATCACTTTTGTTGATCGGTTTGATGCCAATTCGTATCTGTATATAACCCGGGCGATGGATTATTTTGATTTGGCCGAACGCTTTGACGGGGTGCTGGCCAATGCGTTCTTGAAAACGCCGGTGCGGTTTTGCGTTATTTCTTTTACCTCTGACTGGCTGTACCCGACCCGGGAAAACCGTGAAATCGTTCATGCCCTGACAGCGGCCGGGGCAAACGTAAGTTTTGTCGAAATTGAATCCGACAAAGGTCATGATGCGTTTTTGCTTGATGAACCGGAATTTCACAAAGTGTTCGAAGGCTTTCTTGAAGGTTGCGCCGAACATCGTGGTTTGAGGAGAAAATCATGATAGATGATGCGCCTGATCGCAAATCGATCCGTATTGACCTGCAATTAATTGCCGACATGATTGAACCAAATACCCGCGTGCTTGATGCCGGGTGTGGCAATGGAACCTTGCTTGATTATCTGTGGCATTTCAAACAGGTTGATGGCCGGGGAATTGAAATCAGCACCGATGGTGTTAAGGCGTGCGTATCATCGGGTCTTTCGGTTATTCAAGGTGACGTTGAAACCGATTTGAAAGATTATCCGGATAAATCATTTGATTATGTTGTTCTTAGCCAAACTTTGCAGGCAATGCACAACCCGAAAGAGGTATTGCACCAATTAACCCGCATTGGTAAGCGGGCGATTGTTTCGTTTCCTAATTTTGGTTATTGGCGTTATCGGCTTTATATATTGTTGAAGGGTCGCATGCCGGTTAGCGATTCAATCCCTTATCAGTGGTATGACACGCCCAACATTCATTTTTGCACCATAGATGATTTTCAAATGTTGGCCGAGGAAATGGGCCTTAGCATTGAAAAAAGATTATTTCTTGGTGGCGGTCTTTTGCCCAACGCAGGCGGAATAACCGGCGTGTTTGCCAATTTGTTTGGTGAACATGCGGTTTATATGCTGAAAAAATAACTTTTAATTTTTTGTCAGTGTCCTGGACGTTTTCCCCCCGGGCGGGGCAAGGGCAAAGCTTCTGCGTGATTTTCGCTCAAACGCCATTTCGCTGGCGTATATTTCTTTGCCCGCTTCCATCATCACCACACCGCCAAACGCCGGGACTATCATTTTGCCGATGCTTTCCCACGCCCGGGCAGAACTTAACACCATGCGTGAATTTGTCGGTGGAACATAAAGGCAAGAACGCGACTGTATCGGGGTGAACATATTGTCGCGCAAAAGGCGCGATATCTGGCTTGGGGAATATGGTTGGCCGTGGGCGAACGGGGTTTTTTCAAGCCTTGACCAAATGCCGCGCCGGTTGGGAACGATTAGCATTAATCTTCCGCCCTCAGTCAACACCCGCCAAACCTCGCGCAACATCGGGCGCAATTGTTCCGAACATTCCAATGCGTGGGCAAGTATCACCCGGTCTTGGCTAAGGTCGGGGAAGGGCAATTCGCCTTCATCAACCAATGTGCTCAAACCGTCTTCACCTTGCGGCCAGTGCAACACGCCTTGCTGGGCCGGCATCGCAGCAATTGTGCGCTGGGCACTTGCGCGAAATGCGCCAAGCAATGGCGTGGTGTAGCCCAAACCAAGTATGTTCATATTGGTAACATCTGGCCAGATTTCGCGCATGTTTTTGCGCAACACCCCGGTTGCCACCCGGCCCGCAGGTGATGCGTAAAAATCCCTTAAATCAACAACGTCTGTCCACATGTGCTTAGTTTATCAGAGGTACGATTAAGTAAAAGCTATCTCTTAATGCCCTGCTCTGGCGTGTATTTTATCCCAAATGTTGCCACTTTGCCTGATCGTGCTAACCTCGGTAACCTGACGTGGCGGGAACGGCGCTAAAATATCAAAGGACGGAGTAAAACCTTGGCCGCACTTGATGTCCGGATAATTCCGGTGATGAGCGATAATTATGTTTTTTTGGCGCTAGAGCCCGAAACCGGTTCGGTCGCGGTGGTTGACCCTGCGGTTGGTGGCCCGGTGTTGGCCGCCGCCGATGCATTGGGTTGGGAAATATCACATATTTTAATAACCCACCCCCATTACGACCACGTTGGCGGAATAGAAGAAATAAAAGCCAAAACAGATGCGCGGGTAATCGGTGCCGTAGGTGATGCAAGCGCAATCCCCGGCATTGGTCAAACGGTTGCCGATGGTGAAAGTGTGCGTATTGGTCATGCCAAAGCCAGGGTTATTGGTGTTCCCGGTCATACCGGCCATCATGTTGCCTATTGGTTTGAAGAGGCAAAAGTACTTTTCCCCGGCGATACGCTTTTTTCCCTTGGTTGTGGCAGACTTTTTGGTGGTACCGCAGGGGAGATGTGGTCATCATTAAAAAAGCTTCGCGATTTGCCCGATGATACGTTGGTTTACCCGGCGCATGAATACACCAATGCCAATGCCGATTTTGCTTTAACAATAGAAAAATCAAACAAAGACCTTAAAGCCCGGGCTAAAGAAGTGCTATCGCAAAGGGAAAAAAATTTACCGACCATTCCCACCACCATAGCCCAAGAAAAACTGTGTAACCCTTTTTTGCGTGCCGATGTTGCGTCGGTTCAGGCGGCAATAAAAATGAAGGATGCTAACCCGGTTGATGTATTTGCCGAAATAAGAAAAAGAAAAGATAATTTTTAAAAGATAACATTGAAACAAGGAAAGCAATCTATGAAACTGCACTATTCGCCAACATCACCGTACGTTAGGAAAGTTCTTGTTTCGGCCATTGAGCTTGGCATTAGTGCATCCATTGAATTATTGCCCACCAATGTTTGGGACCCGAACACCAATATTGCCAGCCACAATCCATTGGGCAAGGTTCCGGCGTTAATGACCGAGGGCAGCGAGATACTTTACGATTCACCGGTAATCGTTGATTACCTTGATAGCCTAAACCCGGATCTTGAATTGATACCCGCATCCGGGCGGGCAAGGTGGAATGCGCTGCGTCGCCAAGCATTGGCCGATGGTATTTTAGATGCCGCAATTTTAAGGCTATTGGAAGAAAAGCGCCCCGATGGTGAACGTTCAGATGGGTGGATCGCCCGGCAAAAAGGTGTAATAAACCGCGCGCTCGCGCAATTTGAATCCGAAGCCGATGGGTTTGGTCTTGATATTAACATCGGCACCATTGCCACCGGGGTGGCGCTTGGCTATCTGGATTTTCGCTTTGCCGGCGATAACTGGCGCGCTGATAACCCGGCACTGGCCGATTGGTTTGATATATTTTGCGACCGACCATCAATGGTGGAAACCACGCCCAAAGACCCAACCTGATATGATTGGTGCTTTAGGCGGCCAGGAACTGCCCTCCGTTAACGGTCAGGGTTGATCCGGTAATAAAGCCAGCGTCATCTGCCACCAAAAACAAAACCGAACGCGCAATCTCGCTTGGCTCACCCAATCTGCCGACCGGGATATTGGGCAATATTTTTGATTCAAGAACTTCCTTGGGAACGGCCTTTACCATGTCGGTGGCAACGTATCCCGGGGCAATTGCATTTACGGTAATGCCTTTTTTTGCCGTTTCTTGGGCAAGTGCGCGGGTAAAACCGATGACACCTGCCTTGGTCGCCGAATAGTTTGTTTGTCCGGCTTGACCTTTTTGTCCGTTAATCGAGCTAATATTTACAATGCGCCCAAACCCGCGTTCGCGCATACCGTTAACAACGGTGGAGCACATATTAAAAAGTGAATCTAAGTTAGTGGAAATAACCTCGCGCCATTGTTGCGGTGTCATTTTGTGAAGCATTGCATCGCGCGTAATGCCAGCATTATTCACCAGAACCTCAATTGGGCCAATTGCGGCCTCAACCTCGGCAATACCTTTTTGGCAGGCGTCATAATCGGCGACATTAAATTTAAATACCGGAACCCCGCTTTCAGCGGAAAATGCATTGGCCGCGTCATCATTGCCAAAATACGTCGCCCCAACATTATATCCGGCATTTTTTAACGCCTTGCTGATTTCTGCCCCGATACCACGGGTGCCACCTGTAACCAATACACAACGTGCCATGTTATTTGCTCCCACCTTTTTAAAATTCTTATTTGCGCCTTAATCCCGTTCAACGCACATGGCGACACCCATGCCACCACCGATACAAAGTGTGGCCAACCCACGCTTGGCCCCGCTTTTTTTCATTTCATGAACAAGCGTAATTAAAATTCTGGCCCCGCTCGCGCCAATGGGGTGGCCCAGCGCAATCGCCCCACCGTTGACGTTTACTTTATTCGGGTCAAGACCAAGCCCTTTGTTGACCGCGCATGCTTGCGCGGCAAAGGCTTCGTTGGCTTCAACCAAATCAAGGTCAGAAACAGACCATCCGGCTTTTTCCAATGCTTTTTGTGAGGCCGGTATCGGCCCGGTTCCCATTAGTGCGGGATCAACGCCTGCGCTGGCCCACGAAACGATGCGGGCCAAGGGTTCAATGTTTTTGGTTTTGGCATCGCTTTCGCGCATTATTACCAATGCCGCCGCCCCATCGTTAAGCCCCGATGCGTTGCCGGCCGTTACCGAGCCATCGTTGCTAAATGCCGGGCGCAACCCTGAAAGGCTTTCAGCGGTTACGCCGCTTCGCGGGTATTCATCTGCATCAACTATGGTTTCGCCTTTGCGGGTTTTGATAACAACGGGGGTTATTTCATCTATAAAACGCCCTGCGGCAATCGCTTTTTCTGCTTTTTGTTGCGAAAGGGCGGCAAATTCATCTTGGGTTTGGCGCGATATGGAAAATTCTTTGGCAACATTTTCGGCCGTACTGCCCATGTGATAATCATTGAAAGCATCCCACAGGCCATCTTTTATCATGGTGTCAATCATTTGGGCGTCACCCATTTTTTTACCCGACCTGATGTGTAATGCATGGGGGGAAAGGCTCATGTTTTCTTGACCACCGGCAACGATAATTTTTGCATCGCCTAAGCTTATGGCCTGAAAGGCAAGCGCTACCGAACGCAAACCCGAACCGCAAACCTGATTTATAACGTAAGCCGTACGTTCAACCGGTATGCCGGCCGCAATTGCCGCCTGACGGGCGGTATTTTGCCCCAAGCCTGCGCTCAGGACATGGCCCATTATTACTTCGTCAACCTCGTTCGGTTTGGTGTTGGCCCGCTCAAGTGCTGACTTGATGGCAATTGCACCAAGTTCAGCCGCAGGAACGTTCGCCAATGCGCCGGAAAAAGAACCAATCGGGGTTCTGGCGGCAGCTGCAATTACAATCGGTGAATTGTTTGTCATTTATTATTTTCTCCCCGCAATAAAATTATTTTTTAAGGAAGCTCGCGCGCTACCCTAAACCCGATTCCATAACTGCGCACTCTGGCATCGTTTTTAAAGCGCCAGGCACTGCGCAAGTTTTTTGAAAAATAATACCATGATCCGCTACGCATTACCCGTTCGCGGCAATCTTCGGCCATGCGTACCGAACCGTCATTTGGCGCACCTTCGTTGCTGGGGTGCCAACAATCGGCAATCCATTCCCAGACATTGCCATGCACGTCATAAAGCCCCCATGGGTTGGGTTTGAAACTTCCAACCGGTTCTGTTTGATGGCTTATTTTTTCACCGCAATCTCGGCAATTGCCAAGCGCCAATCCGGTTGCCTCATCCCCCCACGAATATGCGCTGGTGGTGCCGGCGCGCGCGGCATATTCCCATTCGGCTTCAGACGGCATGCGGTATTTGTGTCCGGTGGTTTTGTTTAGCCAGCGAATATAACCTTGGGCTTCCCACCATGTTACGTTCATTACCGGACGTTTGCCCATGCCCCAACCATGGTCGTCTGGCATTTCATCGCCACAGGCACCCGCATCGAAACATACCTGCCATTCATCAAAGGTAACCTCATACCTGCCGATAGCGAACGGTTTTTGAATGTTTACAACGTGGGCCGGGTTTTCAACTTTGTGGCGCTCATCCGAACCCATAACAAATTGCCCGGCGGGCAAGGCCACCAATTCGGGGCAGGTTTCGCAATCTTTGAAAAAACCGAAAGGTTCGGTTTGGGTTTGGGTGCCTTGTGCCGGCGCGGGGGCTGGCGCTTGCCCCATTGCATAAACAGGGGCCATGCCCAGCAGGGCAATTGTGACACCAACAAATAAGAAAAATGCTTTTTTCATGGGACCCAGTATAACCCAATAATGAACATCTATGAACAAGCCATGTTGTTGGCTATTGCCCGGCTTTTTTCGCGATAATAACATTTCTTTTCATGCGCTCGACCCCAATTCGTTTGATGGGGGAACCTGAAAAAAATTCCCTAAACCCTTTGTCATCCAGTTCAAGCAAATCATCTAATCTGGGCTCCATTAGTTCGGCCCGGGGGCTAAACGCGGGCTCAGTATTGGGTTTGGCAAATTTGTTCCACGGGCATGCATTAAGGCAGTCATCACAACCATAAATACGGTTGCCCATTTTTGCCGCTAATTCAGGGGCAATCTCGCCTTGGTGTTCGATGGTCAGGTATGAAATGCATTTTCTCGCATCCATGTGGTAAGGCGCGATTGCACCCGTGGGGCAGGCATCAATACAGGCCGTGCAATTACCGCAATGGTCAATTTCCGGCTCGCTTGGCGGCAATTCAAGGGTGGTAAAAATTTCACCCAAAAAAAGCCACGAACCAAATTCACGGCTGACCAAATTTGTGTGCTTGCCCTGCCAGCCGATACCGGCTTTTTGCGCTAAGGGTTTTTCCATAACCGGCGCAGTATCGACAAATACTTTTAATTCGCATTTGTATGTTTCGCCCATCCAGCGGCCAAGGGCTTTTAAGCGTTTTTTCATGACGTCGTGATAATCGCGCCCGCGGGCATAAACGCTGATGGTGCCGCGGTCTTTATGACCCAGCGATGCGTTGGGCTGTTCAAGGGGTGCGTAACTAAGCCCCAACGATATTACCGATTTTGCACCTTGCCAAAGCCCGGTTGGTGATGCGCGCTCAACCTGGCGGCTTTCCATCCATGCCATTGTTCCGTGCCTGCCCTCAGCCACATATTGTTCCAAATTATGTTTCAAGGCAGGATCAGCATCGGCCCCGGCAAAGCCAACCACATCAAATCCCAGCTTTAAGGCCTTTGTGCGAATGGCTTCGCGCAATTCAAGTGGGTTTAATTTCAGGTGGTTATCTTTCATGGCTGGCTTAAGCCCTTGCATTTTTGGCCCCGACACAGTAAATCCCCGTTATTGATAGTCTAACCACATATATTCACAAAGATGGCAATAAAATGAACCTTCGTTTCACCGCACTTTATATCGCCCTTATCGTAACGGTTAATTACGCTTTTTCCGTGGTTCCCTTGGTTGAACTGCCGGGCGGTACCCAGTGGCCACCGGTGGCGTTATTGGTCGGGTTTGTTTTTGTGGTGCGTGATTTTGCCCAGCGTGAAATCGGCCACAAGGTTTTGTTGGCGATGATCGTTGGTGTGGTTATTAGCTATTATATGGCAGACCCGTTTGTTGCCGTGGCTTCGGCCGCGGCATTTTTGCTGAGCGAGCTTGCCGATTGGGCGGTTTATACATTTACCAAACGCCCGCTGTCTGAACGCATAATGTATTCATCCCTTATTGGTGCACCGGTTGATAGCGCGGTGTTCCTTGGCCTGCTGGGCTTTGCTTCACCTTTGGGTATTGCTTTGATGTCTGTTTCCAAGTTAGTGGGCGCGTTGATTGTGTGGTGGATGGTCAGAAGGCGTGAACAAAACAGCGAACAGACAGAAACCATATCTGCCTAAATTTCACGCATTAAGTTTTACAATTTATATTTCATCCATTGCGACGATTGCTTTTTCCGAACGCCCGGCGTCGGACCATTCAATCATTGCGGGCAGTGCCTGGACTGCGTCCATGTATGCCTTTGATACTGCATCAACCGTCGCCGCATGGGTGGTAAGGCGGCTTACCACGGGTGCGAACATGGCATCGGCATTGCTAAATTGACCGAACAAAAAATCACCCCCGCCACCAAAGCTGGCGCGACATTCGTTCCATATTGCGGTTATGCGGTTGATGTCATCCATCACGCCCGGTTTGTCCAAATTAACACCCGGATGTGATGCGCGAATGTTCATCGGGCAGTTATTGCGCAGGCTGGTAAAGCCTGCGTGCATTTCTGCCGCAACGCTACGCGCCATGGCGCGGGCCGCATTATCAGCCGGCCACAGGTTTTTTTCCGGCCATTTATCGGCAAGGTATTCAAGAATAGCCAAAGATTCCCAAACCTTTATGTCGCCATCAATCAACAAAGGAACTTTTTTGGTTGGCGAAAATTCGCTTATGGCATCAATCCATTGTTTGCCGAAATCGCCAAATTCAATCAGCTTTTCGTCAAATTCAATTTTTGCGACCCGCATCGCCAGCCACGGGCGCAATGACCAGCTGGAATAATTTTTGTTGCCGATAACTAACATTGGTTTTGTCATTTTGTTTCTCCGCAAAAAATTGTTGGCCCGATTGTTAAACAATCAGACTTATGCGTCCAGCCTTAGATTGCATCGAGACAATTTTTGAAAAATATTTATCCGCGCCCACGGTATGGGGCGACGCCTTGTTCGGGTATCCACACGCCTTTTGGCGGGGTTGCGGTTTGGTAAAAAATATCTATGGGTATGCCGCCACGTGGAAACCAGTAACCGCCGATGCGCAACCATTTAGGCTTGGCCGCGGCAATTATTTTTTCGGCAATGGAAACTGTGCAGTCTTCGTGAAATGCGCCGTGGTTTCTAAATGATGTCATAAAAAGCTTTAATGATTTGCTTTCGACAATTTTTTTTGCCGGGACATAATCAATTACCAAATGGGCGAAATCGGGTTGTCCGGTTATGGGGCAAAGCGAGGTAAATTCCGGCACCGCAAAACGGATCATATAATCAAGCTTGCCCTTGGGGTTGGCGACGGTTTCAAGTATGGCCTCGTCCGGGCTTTTGGGGATGGGGGCGTTTTCTCCCAGTTGGGAAAGCCCACTTTTGCTTTTTTGTTTTTTCATTTTATATCTCTTCTATATCGCTTCTATGTCACCAAGCTCTTGCGTCTTTTGAAACTCGGCCACAAAGGTTTCAAGCGTTCCAGCAGTAATTGCGTCCCTAAGGCCCGCCATCAGTTCTTGATAATAGTGCAGGTTGTGCCATGTCAAAAGGGTGGATCCCAGTATTTCATCCGCTTGGGCCAAATGGCGCAAATAAGCGCGGGAATATTGGGTGCAGGTCGGGCAGGTGCAGTTTTCATCTAACGGGCGGGGATCATCGGTGTGGCGCGCGTTTCTTATATTTACCGGCCCGCGGCGGGTAAAGGCCTGACCCGTGCGCCCGGAACGGGTCGGCAATACGCAATCAAACATATCAATGCCGCGCACCACTGCACCGACAATGTCTTCGGGCTTGCCCACCCCCATCAAATAGCGCGGGCGCTCATGGGGCAGGTGGGGCGTGGTAACATCAAGGGCTGAAAACATTTTTTCCCGGCCTTCACCCACTGCCAACCCGCCAATGGCATAACCGTCAAAACCGATTTCAATTAATTCTTTCGCGCTTTGTTCGCGCAAATCTCCGTGCACACCACCTTGGTTAATGCCGAACAATGCATAGCCGGGGCGGGGAACGAAAGCATCTTTTGAACGTTTGGCCCAGCGCATGGAAAGCTCGGTCGCACGTTTAACGTCTTCTTTTTCACATGGGAACGGCGGGCATTCATCAAAGCACATGGTTATGTCGGCACCTAACAGATGCTGTACCTCGATTGAGCGTTCCGGCGTTAAGGTATGGTATGATCCATCAATGTGGCTGCGAAACGTTACACCGTTTTCATCTAACTTTCTTAATTCAGAAAGGCTCATGACCTGATAGCCACCGCTGTCGGTTAAAATTGGGCCGGACCAGTTCATAAATTTATGCAATCCCCCAAGCTTAGCAATGCGTTCGGCACCGGGGCGTAACATTAAATGATAGGTATTGCCCAAAATTATTTCTGCCCCGGTTTGTTGAACATTTTCCGGCAACATGGCTTTTACCGTGGCGGCGGTTCCGACCGGCATGAAAGCGGGCGTGTTCACACTGCCGTGGGCAAGTTCTAATTTGCCACGTCTGGCCAAGCCGTCAGTTGCGCTGATTTCAAATTTAATTGTGCTCATTTCGCCCTCGTCAGCAAGCAGGCATCACCATACGAATAAAAGCGATATTGATTTTTTATGGCGTGGGCATAAAGGTTTTTCATGTAATCAAGTCCGGCAAATGCCGAAACCAGCATAAACAGGGTGGATTTCGGCAGGTGAAAATTTGTCATCAGCATATCAACAATTTTGAAATTGTAACCCGGCGTAATAAAAATATCTGTTTCGCCGGAAAACGGCATTAGTGTGCCATCATTATTTGCGGCACTTTCAAGCAAGCGAAGCGAGGTGGTGCCAATTGCAACAACCCGCCCACCGTTTTTGCGCGCCTGATTAATTGCGTTTGCGGCATCATTACTTATCTCACCCCATTCTGCATGCATTTTGTGTTCGTTGGTATCATCGGCTTTGACCGGCAAAAACGTTCCCGCCCCAACGTGCAAGGTAAGGTGGGTATGGTTTATGCCGCGCCCAGTCAACGTAGAAATAAGGTCGGGTGTGAAATGCAGCCCCGCCGTGGGTGCGGCAACCGCACCCGGGGTGTTTGCAAACATTGTTTGGTAATCATTTGCATCTTTTTCGTCTGCCAGATTGTCGCGCTTTATATATGGCGGTAGCGGCATTGCCCCTGTTTCGCTTAGCGCCGCCATAAGTTCCGGCCCACCAACATTAAAACGTAAAATAATTTCTCCACCATCCAGCTTTTCCATCGCATGCGCACTTAAATTGGGTGAAAAATCAATTTTATCACCAACTTTTAATTTTTTGGCTGGGCGGGCAAACGCATGCCATACATCAGCCCCTGCGTTTTTATGAAGTGTAATTTCGATTTTTGCCGCACCCCGCATTCCTTTTAGGCGGGCGGGAATAACGCGAGTATCGTTAAAAACACATATATCGCCAGGGGAAAGAAATTCGGCCAATTGTCCCACGCCATGATCGGTAAAAACGTTATTTGCACCGCCCAGCAATAGCCTAGCGCTATCGCGCGGCACCATTGGCCGTTGGGCGATTAGGTTTGTGGGTAAGTCGAAATCAAAAAGATCGACCCGCATTGTGCTTTGTTCCTTTTTTTGTGTAAACGCGGCCAATTGGCAGGCTGGCGCGTTTATTTGGGTAAATGCCCGCCAAGGCGCAGAATGTAGGTAAAATAAACCCTCAATGCAAACCGTCTTGGGCTTAATATCAAGCCATAACATTGGAAATAAACCAGCATTTTCTGCCAAATTTTGCTATTTATGGACAAAGTGCAATTATGGCCTTTGGCAACAAGGGCTGTAAAATGTATAACTGTTTTGGCGCTTTTGGGGCGGGCGCTATGTTTAGTTTGGGAAAAAGCAAAGAAAGTGTTTTTAGGGAAATGGCCTCAAAAGAGGAAGTAACGTTTGAATTGCTGGTAATGACCGGCGGCACATGGCAGACGCACAACGTCTACAGTGCCGATAAGGTTAATATTGCCATGGGCGATGCCAAATCGCTGCAAAAAATTTCCACCACCCAATCGGTAAAATTAGTAAAAGAATTTTATGACGAAGAAAGCGGTAAAATTCGTCAACGCACCATGTTTGAAAGCGAACTGCCCAAACCGCCAGAGCCCGATCATCTAACCAACCCAATGGTGGCAAAGCCCGAAGAAAAAAAACCGGAAGAAAAAAAACCATCACAAGGTTTTTCTCCACCGCGTTCTTACGGTGTGCGCCCGAATGTGGCTAAAGAAACACAAAAACAAAATATAAAAATCACACCGGAAGATAAAAAAACAAACAAATCCAAAACGCATTCCGTATTCATGATATTTGTTCAAATCATGTTTGCCGTAATGATATCTTTGGCCGCGGCAATAATTGTTACAACCATTGCTTCACAAATACTGTCAGGGGTAACGCGGGTTTCATTGCTTTCAAAAGATGATGTTCTTGTGGGAATTTTCATTCTTGTATTCGCCGTTGGTTCGGTAACCCTGATTATTAGGGTATTTTCCCGCATTCCGCATGTACCCAAATCCATAGTAGACAGGGATGATTATAGTTCTGCAGCAGAATCAACCGAAAGAAATCAAGAAAAGAAATATCACGACCCACGTTTATATTTGCCCAATGAAGCAACCGATGAAATAAAAAAATCAAAAGAATCTTTTGCGGAAATGGATCTTAAGGAAGATGTCAAAGCCCTCAAAGAAGCTGTTAACGCTCCATCACACAGCAAATCTGGCGCTGGCGCACATGATGACGAAGAAGAGCCGTTACCCGAAAAAGTAATTGCAACAATTAAACAGATCGAAAAATTTGTAACACAATCTCTCAAGGCGCTGGATGGCACTATGTCAGGGGTTGACCCTTATGCGGCTTTTGGGGTTTCGCTTTATATGATTGGCGCCAGTCATGCCATATGTCAGGAAAACGAAATCAAACCAGAATTCCATAAAGAGGTGCTTGGCGAATGCCTTCACTTAATCGGCCTTGCCTCAGACAGGATTGATTACCTAACCGCGCGTTCCGATGAGTATCTTGTTTCCGATCCCCGCTACCTACAAATGTATCAGGTCGGGCGTAGCGCCATGGGTATTTGGCTGGAATCTGGCATTGGCGCGCAAGAGGCGTTTGCCATGTCTTACGAAAACTGGATTAAGCCAAGGCCCAAGCAAATGTCGGCCCCGCCAGTGGTTGTGTTGTTCACCGATATTGCCGGCTCAACCGCCATGACCCAAGAACGCGGCGACGAAGGTGCCCAGCAAATTGTGCGCGAACATAACCGTATTGTGCGCGAAGCATTATCGTTATTCCAAGGGCGCGAGGTAAAGCACACGGGTGATGGCATAATGGCATCGTTTACCACCGGGGTTAACGGGGTTGAGGCCGCAATTGATATGCAAAGAAAAGTTCAAGAATTAAGCAAGAGCAAACCCGAACTGCCATTACAACTTAAAATCGGCATTAATGTGGGCGAACCCATTTCCGAAGATAACGACCTGTTCGGTAGCACGGTGCAATTGGCGGCACGCATTGTTGACAAGGCCAAGGCTGGTGAAATTCTTATTTCCGAAGCGGTGCATGGGTTGACGCAGGGAAAGAAAATACCCTTTGAAAAGCACGGTGAATTTGAGATGAAAGGCTTTGACCACCCCATTGCCACCTACAAGGTTATTTGGGATGAAGCAGCGGCTAAACCAGCCAAAATGGAAGAAAAAGAACAAGAATCTCAAGAAATAGCCGATATCCCTGAGCAGGGCGCGGCTGGAGATGACAATAGCCAAGACCAAGACCAAGGCCATAGCCAGCAGGCCCGGCAATCAAACGAATAAATTTACCCATAAATCACACAAAAACAGCCAAAAACAGCCACTCCAACGGCAATTTCTCAGGTCTTTGTAAGGTTTTTATTATTTCCCCACCCACTTGGCGTTGACTTGGGGCCCAAAGGGGCTATATTGCCGCGACTTTCCGGGGGTTTTGCCCTTTGGAAAAGTATATGGATAAAGCGCGCTGCCCGAGGCCGCAATTTTAAAAGTCCGACCCCTTTAAACGTATAAGGCAAGGGTCGGCGCCACAGGGCGCGATATTTAAAAGAGAGTAAAACGCATGTTCGCAGTAATTAAAACCGGCGGTAAGCAGTACCGCGTTAGCGAGAACGATGTTCTTGTTATCGAAAAACTAGCAGGCGACGCCGGCGCCATGATTGAATTTAATGAAGTGCTGATTTTAGGCGAAGAAGGCAAGGCCCCAACAATTGGTGCGCCGCTTGTCGACAAGGCCGCAGTATTTGGCGAAGTTGTGCGCCAGACCCGCGGTGACAAGATTATTGTTTTCAAGAAAAAACGCCGCCAGAACTATCGCCGCAAACAGGGCCACCGTCAGGACCTGACATTGGTGAAAATAGTTTCAATCAGCGCGACCGGAACTAAGCCTGCGGCTAAAAAGGCAGAGCCTAAAAAAGAGGCACCTGCAAAGGCTGAAGCAGCAGAAAAACCTGCCGCAAAGAAAACAGCGGCAAAGAAAACCGCAGCCAAAAAAACCGCTACTAAAAAAGCCCCGGCCAAAAAGGCAGCAGCTAAAAAAGCGCCCGCCAAAAAAGCCGCAGCAAAGAAAAAGTCTTAAAAAGGAGTATTTGAACCATGGCACATAAAAAAGCAGGTGGCAGCTCCCGCAACGGTCGCGATACAGCAGGCCGCCGTCTTGGCGTGAAAAAATTTGGTGGCGAAGAAGTCATTCCCGGCAACATCATCATCCGTCAGCGTGGCACCAAGTACCACCCCGGTGACAATGTTGGCATTGGCAAAGACCACACAATTTTTGCTCTTGTTGAAGGCAAGGTTGCCTTCAAGGAAAAGAAGGGCAAGATGTTTGTGGCTGTGCAGCCGGCGGTGTAATAAACGCCCTGGCCTCGCTTCCACGTTTGTTATTAAAAAAGGGAATGGCGGGTCCATTCCCTTTTTTTTGTCCCTTTTTTTATGGCCCTTTTTTTAATTAGTGTTCATACCGCAGGAGCGGAAAATGAAGTTTCTCGATGAAGCAAAAGTATTTGTAAAAAGCGGAGACGGCGGTGCCGGGTGCATGTCCATGCGCCGCGAAGCATTTGTCGAATTTGGCGGGCCCGAT
>JAOULV010000002.1 GCA_029881835.1 Rhodospirillaceae bacterium | reverse complement strand
AACAGATTAAATCAGAAACCGAAACTATTACGCTTTCTGATTTAAACCCCGATGGCGTTATAAAACTTTCCTCAGGAAAAAAGCGTCACGCCTTGTTACGTGCGATTTAATATATTTAAAATCAGTTTGCCTTTGGTGCGCCTTCAGCAGGGGGGCTTAGCTCTTTTTCCTTGGCGCTACCGCTGAATATTCCACGCAGCACGCCCGGGGCCAGTGCCGACAATGGATTAAAATTAATTTCCAGCTTATCGCCTTTGTTTTTCATGGAATAAGTAGCGGCAAAAACACCGCTGCCTTTTTCCGGACCGGAAAGTATCTGCCCGATAATAGGAATATTGCCCAGCAACGAGTTAATGGCGTAAGCGGGAACAACCGTTCCTTCGATATCTAATATTTTTCCTTCGAAATCGGCTTTACCGCTGGCGGTCAAACCGATTGACGGGCCAGACGTTCGGGCTTCTTTTATTTCAAGCACGCCTTCATCAAGTGAAAAAGGGATCTCAAGTATATCAAAGTTAAGGCCCTCGCCCTGAAGTGCGTCAAGCACGCCTGTAAGGGAAAGAACCCCCACCAGGCTTGCCAATGCCGGGGCTTCTTTCAGGGCATAATCTTGTACCTTTACAATGCCCGATAGCGGTGCGTCTTTATCGGTTCCTTCGTAGGTTGCCTCAAGGCGCAACTTGCCGCCAATTACCAGATCGTAAACATCAAGCGCACGTAATGCGGCACCGGCATTGTTGGAAAGAATACCAAATCGTCTTTCATTTTTTTCTTCGTATGTTTCAAGGCGAAGATTAATTGTGTCGACCTCGCTGACGCGCCCGCCCATATCAAGCTTTTTCCAAAGCTTTCCTTTACGATAAATTGTTCCTATAAAATCATGAACCGCCCGGTTTTCGGCAAACCATAATGTTTTAAAATCAGCCGCGCCTGAAAACACAAACTCTGTTTCATCTAGCGAGCCTTTGGCTAGATCTTTTCCAACGCCTAAAAAATCTCTCCACATTACGCTTGCGTCAAATTCATCCCCCAGCAAGGATACTTCCCATGTGCCATCGTCATGAGGAACCATAGATCCGGAAAATGATGTTCTACGGGTAACTACCTTTTTAATGTTTATTACATCTATTTTTCCGTCTTCGCGAAATATGGCCGACCCAGTAACATCCATTTCCGGTGCGCTTATCTCAAAAGACGGTATTTCTACCGGGTTTTCACCCTTTAAGCGTAGCTCAAGCACCGCGTTGCCAGGCACGCCAACTTGTTTTGACCAGCCAAGCTCGGGCGCTGCCATGTATATATTTGCAAGATCTATTCTGGCCGAAAGCGAACGAGTATCATCGCCAAAAACCGTATAACTGACATTCGCTTCGGCACCGCCACTTAAATAGTTACTAATAATTTGTGGGAATTTTATACCCATATCGCCAAGCCCGAGCACATTATCTATGCGCCCGGTTAATTCATATTTATCGCGAAAAATTGCACTATCGGAAAAATCATGGTGCCACAACAGGCCAACGGGAACACCCCCCAACTTTGCAGTACCGATTGCGCTTAACTTTGCGTTGTCTACTTGTATTTCCAGATTGCCCATGGACAAGTTGCGGTCAAAAAGTATCTCGGAAAACTCTGCCCCTACAAGTTTTGATGTAGCGCTGGCAGTTACGTCTTCAACCCCAAGATCCCTTTTGAATGGAAAATGAATTTTCAAGGTGGTTTCAGAATCACCTGATGTTTTTGTTGGGTCTATGCCTATTTCTTTGGCAAAATTAAATGGATCATTATCTATTAACGCCAGTGACGATGCTATGGGGCCAGAAATATCAAGCCTGAAATCGGCTTCGGGGTCATCCGTGTTAAGTTTGGTAAAATTAATTTCGCCGCCATTTACTATTATACCATCATTAGCGACAGTGCGATTAAGCGTTATATCAAAGCTATCGCCATCAAAGGTCGCATTACCCGAAGCGTTGGTCACGCCCGGCATCGGCGGCAAGTAATTGACGGTTATTCCTTGACCTTCTATTGCGCCTTCAAGTTTTTCAAAGTGCACGCCATCTTTTGTGGAAATCATTGACAGCGATATCTCGGCCTTGGGCGAAACGCCGGTTGGCATATGTTCCAAAACCCACTTTCTGGCATCAACTGCCACAATTTTTGGCCAAAAATCGCTAAGCCTTTCCATCCGCATATCGTAAAGAACGCCAGAAAGACCAAGTGAAATAGCATCTTGGGGAACGCCTGAGCCGGGCCAGTTTATGCCGTTAATTTTTGCCCTTATTTTGGCTATTGGCCCGCCTAAATCAATTTCGGCCCCGGCAATTTCAATTTGTCTTTCGTTTCCTGCGTATCTTCCGGCCAGCGCAATTCGTTTGAGCGGCATTTCCATATCAAGCGGCGAAGGCAAATAAACCTTTTCGCCATCTGCCAGATTGATATCTAGTTCGTTGATTTCAATGTTTTGATAGACCCCTTCAAATCGTCCGATTATTTTTAGACCATCAATTTTTATTCGCTGCGCGTAAGGCAGCATATCAATCTCGGCGGCGAGCTTAACCGGAAGCGCGATGTACCCACCATCGCCGATTAAATCAAAGCCAAGGCTCTCTATCTGGCCATTACTTGATGCGTTGAATGTTACGGTTCCTGACAATGGAACATCAATTGCCGAAACTATATCAATCTCGGGAAACATTTGCGCTAACATTGATGGGTTTAGCTGTTCAAAGCTAATGCCAAAATCAAAACGTTTAAGGTTATTATCAAAAGTTCCCTGTATGGATATATCCGCCACCTTGCCTAATATATCTATGCCAAGGCTAAGCTCTGCTTCAAGACCGTTTTCAATTTTGTGTAGTCTGGCATCGGCCATTGGCGCATTCCAGGCAATCCCCATCATGTTATCAACGTACGTAAGCTGACCGGAAACAATGTTTACCCGGGAAAGATAGCTCATGGGATGGGATGGTGCTTCTGCTTGTAGCATTGCACCAAGAAGCTTTGCGGCAAACTCTCCTGAATTATTATTATCGCCCTCAAAGCCAAACTTGAAATTTCCATCAGCATCACGAACAGCCATTAGGTCGGGGCCAAAAAATTCAATACTTCTTGGAGCAAGGATGCCTTCTAATAATGCGCGCGCACTAAACGATACCGATACTTCCGGAACCGATGCAATTTGTTCACCATTTTCAAGCGATGCCCGCATATTGACCATGCGGATATCGAGCGTGCGCTCCCACCCTGCCCACGTAAGGATTGTATCTTCCAAGGCTATATCAAGGGTACCGTCGTGCAATTCGTTTAATGAATCTTGCAATGTAGGGGTTAAAAATGACAGCGAAACCGGACCGGTGCTTAGACGCCAGGCAACAAACAGGGTTGCAATAAAAACACCGACGCCTAAGCCGCCGATAATCTGCATTATTGATCTTATGGTTCGCTTGAACAGTGGACTTCCCCCTCAATCTCGAGGCATTCTAACGCAGCACTATTTAAAGATGTATATAATGGTATTTATTACTAAATTATGCTTATCGGCCAAATAGATACATACTTATAGATGACAGCGGACACCAAATAATATGCATTTTTTCGGTTTTGACCCCAAGCATATACCAGCTTCGCCAGATAGGGCCCGGGTTGATTTGGGCTGGGACCGCCTAGGCGAGCGCGCATCCCACGACCCTGAACTTATTAAATTCGTTGAAAGCCTAAAAAATGACCCGCTGGCCGGAAGATTGGCCGAATCGATTTTTGCCAACAGCCCCTTTTTGGCTCATTGCATGCAATCTGACCCCAAGTTCGCCCGTGAACTGTTCACCCGCGGCCCCGATGAATGTCGCGAAAGTGTTTTTGCCGACACAACCGAAGGGGCAAAAGGCATGGGCGAGGACGAATTAAAAAAACATCTAAGAATTCAAAAGCGCCGGGTGCAGTTATTGGCTGGAGTGGGCGATATAAACGGCCTGTGGAATTTGGACCGGGTCACCGAAACCTTGAGCGACTTTGCCGATACAGCGGTTAGCGCCGCTTCGTCACATTTGTTGCGCTATCTTGAAGATAGGGGGGCAATCAAAATTGCCAACCAGACCAACCCAGAAATTGGATCAGGTTTAATAATACTTGGTCTGGGCAAGCTCGGCGGGCGAGAACTAAATTATTCCAGCGATATAGATATTATAATTTTGTTTGATCCCGACATAGTGCAATCCGACAAACCTGAAGAATTGCAAAGCAACTTCGTAAGGTTGGCAAAAAAGCTTGTAAGCATTCTAGATGATCGCACGGCTGACGGCTATGTGTTTCGTACCGATCTGCGTCTTCGTCCTGACCCTGGGTCAACACCGCTGGCGATTTCAACCATGGCGGCTGAATCTTATTATGAATCTATAGGTCAAAATTGGGAACGCGCGGCAATGATAAAGGCCCGCCCCATTGCGGGTGATATCGAAGCGGGTAAAAAGTTTTTGGCATATTTAAAACCGTTTATTTGGCGAAAGAGTTTAGATTTTGCAGCCATTGACGACATTCATTCAATAAAACGCCAAATCAATGCCCATCGCGGCGGAAGCAAAATTGAACTTTACGGACACAATGTAAAGCTTGGTCGCGGTGGCATACGAGAAATAGAATTTTTTGCCCAAACCCAACAACTTATATGGGGCGGTCGTAACAGAGACTTGCGCACGGCCCCAACCCAAAAGGCGATAAGGGCGCTTTGCGATGGAGGTATGGTAAAAAGTGAAGTCGCAGAGCAATTAATAGATTCATATATTTTCTTGCGCCAGGTTGAGCACCGCCTGCAAATGGTTGATGATGAACAAACCCATTCATTGCCCGATGATGACGCCGGTATTGAAAAAATTGCAATTTTTTTAGGTTTTCCAAACGGCAAAGATTTTGCCGAAAAAATTATTTCTGTAATGCAAAGCGTTGAAGCTATTTATGCTAAACTATTTGAAGAAGCCCCTTCGTTAAGTTCTGCCGACGAAGGGCATGGAAATTTGGTTTTTACCGGTGGGGAAAGCGATCCGGAAACACTTAAAACACTTGCCAATCTTGGGTTTACAAACGTTGCCGGCGTTGATGCAACCGTGCGCGGTTGGCACCATGGGCGCTATCGCTGCACCCGCTCAACCCGCGCGCGCGAACTTTTAACCGAACTTATGCCAATAATCTTAAGTGCGTTTGGGCGCACCAGCGAACCAGACAACGCGTTCATGCGCTTTGATTCATTCCTTTCCAAACTGCCCGCCGGCGTCCAGCTTTTTTCCATGTTTCAGGCCAACCCTGACCTGCTTGACCTTATTGCTGAAATAATGGGAACCGCACCAAGGCTTGCCGAGCATCTGGCGCAAAAAGTGGGTATTTTAGACGGCGTTCTAAACCGGGATTTCTTTAATCCACTGCCGGGCAAAGACGAATTGAAAATTGATCTCGGGCGCGCATTGGAAGAAGCAACCTGCTTGGAAGATGTTCTTGATATAACTAGGCGTTGGGCAAAAGACAGAAAGTTCCAAATAGGTGTGCAGGTGCTTCGCGCCACACTGGATGAACACGGTTCGCAACGCGCCCTTTCAGATGTTGCCGAGGTTATTATTAATGCACTGCAGCCACTGGTCGAAGACGATTTCGCCAAAACCCATGGACGCATCAAAGACGGTAAAATGGTAATAATTGCTTTTGGCAAGATGGGTGGTCGGGAAAAAACGCCAACGTCCGATTTGGATTTAATTTTTATTTACGATTTTGATAAAACGGTTGAAAAATCAGACGGCACCAAACCATTGGCCCCAAGCCAATATTTTTCCCGCCTAAGTCAGCGATTGATAAATGCCCTTTCCGCCCCCACCGCAGAAGGATCGCTTTACGAAGTTGATATGCGCCTTAGGCCATCGGGCAGTTCCGGGCCAATTGCCACAACGTTAGAAAGTTTCGAATCTTACCAAAAAAATGAATCATGGACATGGGAACACATGGCCTTAACTAGGGCAAGATCCATTTCCGGACCAATGGATTTAAGAAAATCGTGTGACGATATTATTCACCAAGCGCTAATAACAAAAAGAGATCCGGAAAAACTTGTACTTGCGGTTTGCGATATGCGCGAAAGAATCTACAAAGAACACGGAACCGACACCCCGTGGGCAATAAAACATTATCGCGGCGGCTTGGTTGATGTGGAATTTATTTCACAGTACCTGCAGCTACTACACGGCAATGATAAACCTGATGTTTTATCTACCAATACAAGGGCGGCCCTTGTAAAAATGGGTGAGTTGGGTATTTTAAAAAATGATATTTCCGCAAATCTTGTGGCGGCACTTGACCTGTGGCAATCAATTCAGGGCTTGGTGCGCCTAACCACAGTATACGATATGCGAAAACAGCGTGATTATGTTTTGCCGGAAAGTTTGAGCAAGATTTTTTTTCAAGTAGCAAATGTAAATTCCATTGAACAGTTAGAAGAAAAAATGCAAAAAACTGCCGCTATGGTGATGCAAATATACGATGAAATAATTAAAAAACCTGCCGATATTGCAAGGCAACACGTTGACCCGGAACAAATAAAATAAATCATTGGGAGAATATCCATGACGCTTAAAATTGGCGACAAAGCGCCGGCATTTAACCTGCTGTGCGATAATGATAAAAAAATAAAGCTTTCCGATCTTAAGGGAAAAAAAGTTGTGCTTTATTTTTATCCAAAAGATTCAACGCCCGGATGCACCCAAGAAGGATTGGACTTCAAGGAACTTCATGCCAAATTTAAACGTGCAGGCGCGGTTGTTCTGGGCGCATCAAAAGACAGCGTTGCCCAGCACAAAAATTTCAAAGAAAAACAGGGTTTTCCATTTAATTTATTGTCAGATGAAGATGGAAAGTTATGCGAAGATTATGGTGTGTGGATAAAGAAAAAAAATTATGGCCGTGAATACATGGGAATCGAACGCGCCACATTTCTGATTAACGAAAAAGGAAAGATTGCCAACATCTGGCACGCGGTAAAGGTAAAAGGTCACGCCGAAGAAGTGCTGGCAAAGCTAAAGGAAATATAAAGCATAATTATGAACAACCCCCCAACACTTTCTCGGGCTGCTTTAGATATTTTAGAGCAAGGCGAACCGCTGGAAAAAGTGCGCTTAAGCTTTAATTACGCCAAAGACTGGAAAGACGGCAAAATAACAACCATAGGCAAAGAGGCCCCGCTGCTGCGCCCTGCCCGCCCAGCCAAACCACAACTTTTAGACCCGGCAAGAATGCCCCGTCGTTCGACTGGGAAAAGTGGTCGCATCGCGCTGTTGCACGCAATAGCCCATATTGAATTAAATGCTATTGATTTGGCTTGGGATATAATTTTGCGTTTTTCAACCGGGGAAACATCAGATGAAATGCCAAAACAATTTTTTGATGATTGGGTTAATGTCGCCAAAGACGAGGCAGAGCATTTTAAAATACTAAATGAACATTTGAATAATTTGGGTGCACAATATGGTGATTTGCCCGCCCATGATGGCCTGTGGGAAGCGGCGATAAAAAGCGATGACGATATTTTGGCCCGCCTTGCCTTGGTTCCGATGATACTTGAGGCCCGCGGCCTTGATACCACACCTAAAACAGTAGCAAAGCTACTTGCCAGTGGTGATACAAAAACCGCAGAAATAATGCAACAAATCACCGATGACGAAATTTCCCACGTTGAGGCCGGCGTCAGGTGGTTTGAACATATTTGTAAAATCCGTGGGCTTGAACCAATTCCCCACTTTCATGGTCTACTGAAAAGCAGGTTCAAAGGGCAGTTAAAACCTCCATTTGCCTATGATTTGCGCGCCAAGGCGGGAATGGACATTGGCTATTACGACCAAGTATCATAAATTTACAAACTATGTTTAATTTAAAATCACAACCAATACCTTATGGACAACGGGCATGAGCGAAGAAAAAAATAAAACCCCTGAAAAGCCTAATAAAGAGGCGGAAAGCCCGTTGCCGACAGACGATAGCGCGGGCGATAGCGATATTGAAAACATTGAATCCGGCGATGATGGCAAAGACCCAGGAAGATTTGCCGGCCCTATTGCAATATTGCGGCAAAAATTAAAATTCATCATTGCCGGGGCTGGTGTGGTTGTGCTGGTTGGCGGTGGTGCGGGTATTTATTATTCCGGTCTTGGCAAAATAATTTCTGATTCTTTTTCCGGAACCCCGCGGGCTGAGCTTGATCTGCCTGAACTTTCCAGATTCCACGATATGGCGGTAATAACCGTGGACCTTAAACCCAGCGCAAAACGAGCAAGGCCGTTTATCCGTTTGGTTATGACGGTTGAAGTTTACGGCGAAGCTGGTCAAATCAAGCTTGTTGAAGAAGAGGCAAAAATATTGGATGCGGTGCAAACATTTTTACGCGACCGCACGGTCGAAGAATTATCGGGACAAGAAGGAACAAAAAAATTGCGCGAAGACCTGTTAGAGGTGGTCAATCACGCAATGATTCCGGAAAAGGCCATTACCGTATTGTTCAAGGAAATATTGGTTCGCTAACGCAAGCCAAATAACCTAATCGGCGTTTCCTTTTACCCGCTGTGCCAATGCGGCCTCCATGAATTGGTCCAAATCGCCATCAAGCACCGCCGAGGTATTGGACGTTTCAACATTGGTGCGGGTATCTTTTACCATTTGATATGGTTGTAATACATAAGAACGTATTTGATGGCCCCAACCAATGTCGGTTTTGGCATCGTGTTCGGCTTGTGATTCTGCTTCGCGTTTTTGTAATTCGGCTTCGTAAAGGCGCGCTTTCAGCATGCTGAATGCCGATGCACGGTTTTTATGTTGTGAACGATCACTTTGACATTGCACCACTATGCCGGTTGGCAAATGGGTAATCCTAATCGCGCTATCGGTTTTATTAACGTGTTGGCCGCCTGCGCCCGATGCCCGGTAGGTATCAATGCGCAAATCTTTATCCTGTATATCAATTTCAATGTTGTCATCAATTTCCGGATAAACCCAAACGGAAGTAAAGCTGGTATGTCTGCGCGCGGATGAATCATACGGCGAAATTCGCACCAAGCGATGAACCCCGCTTTCGGTTTTTAACCAGCCATAAGCATTTTCACCGCTCACTTTTATAGTGGCCGATTTTATGCCAGCTTCTTCGCCAGCGCTTTCTTCCAACCATTCTGTTTTATGCCCATGTGCTTCCGCCCAGCGCACATACATACGCATTAACATTTCCGCCCAATCTTGGGCTTCGGTTCCGCCCGCTCCGGCATGAACCTCAAGGAAACAATTATTTTTATCGGCTTCACCAGAAAGAAGGGTTTTTAATTCAGCCTTTTCGGCCCTTGCCTTTGCGCTGGCCAAGGCGGCTTCGGCTTCGGTTATTATTCCTTCGTCGCCTTCAAGTTCGCCCATTTCTATCAATTCGATATTGTCGGTAAGTTCGGATGCAAGATTATCAATTTCTTTTATCTGTTCATCCAAGCTGGTGCGTTCGCGCATCAACGATTGCGCCTTATCGGCATCGTTCCATAGGTTTGGATCTTCGGCGAGCGAATTTAGCTCATCAAGGCGCAGGCGGGCATTGTCATAGTCAAAGATGCCTCCTCAACAGTTCCAGTGACTGTTTGATGGCTTGGGCGTTTGCTTCGGCTTCGGCACGCATGGCTTGATATATCCCTTTGGGGGTAGATTTTATAATTTCACTTTGGGTGAAAGGTTTTTAACCTCAACCGCCCGCCTTAGGCAAGCTATCAATACAGCCCGCCCGTTCCGACCGCAGGGTTTCCGGCCTTGTCCTCGGACAGGCCAAGAACACGCGATTGCTCGGTTGGAATGGTGCCGTTTTTAAAAGCTTCCCATATTACATTTTTTTCTCCCGGTAACGCCGGAAGCCCGGACGTGGGGTTAACCCGCACCATGCGAATTCCGGGCGGTATACGAAACGGTGTTTCGGTGTAATTTACTAAAGCTTCTTTCATAAAATCCCTAAAAATTGGGGCTGCGACCGATGCGCCCTGCTCGTTAGTGCCAAGCGAGCGTGGTTCATCAAAGCCGGTAAATACACCAACCGCAAGATCAGGAGAAAACCCTAAAAACCATGCATCATTAGCATCATTTGTGGTTCCGGTTTTTCCCGCCAGTGGTTTGCCCACCGCCCTGATTGATCTTCCGGTACCGCGCTCTACTACACCTTCAAGCATGGAAACCATCTGGTATGCGCTTGTCGGATCGGTAATTGATTCACGGCTATCAGCAATTTGCGGGATCTCTTGCCCGGTCCATGAAGCTGCCATGCAACCAATACATTCACGCGCATCGTGGCGAAATACAGTTACCCCGTCACGGTTTTGGATGCGGTCAATTAATGTTGGTACTAATTTTTTTCCGCCATTTACCAACATGGCGTAGGCATTGGTAAGGTCAAGCAATGTTGTTTCGCCCGCGCCCAAAGCCATGGAAAGCTGTGCGGGCAAATCTTTGGCAATGCCAAATGTGCCTGCGTATTCAACAATTTTTTCCATACCAACGGTTTCGGCCAGACGCACCGTCATCAGGTTTCGTGATTTTTCAATCCCCAAACGCATGGTAGATGGTCCGTAAAATTGTTTGGTGTAGTTAGCCGGACGCCACTTTGGCAGACCTGGCCCTTGATCGATTACAAACGGCGCATCCAAAATAAGCGTTGATGGAGTAAAGCCGGAATCAAGTGCAGCCAAATAAACAAACGGTTTGAAAGCCGACCCCGGTTGCCTTTTTGCCTGTGTTGCCCGATTGAACTGGCTTTTATTATAATCAAAGCCGCCAACCATGGCCAAAACACGCCCCGTGTGTGGGTCAAGCGCAACAAGCGATCCTTCGATTTCGGGTATTTGGCGCAAAACAAATTTACCCTCGCTGTTTGATGTTTTGTCACCATCAACAGGTTCAACCAGAACAACATCACCAACATTAAGAACGTCGCTTGGTTTATTGATGCCCGGCCCTAAAAATTCACCCTTAATCCATTTGCGCGCCCATTTCATTTCGCTAAGGGGGATTGCCCCGCCTTCGCCGCCTTTGATTAGTATCTTCGCTTCGGTGTTGCTAAGGGCGACAACAACTGCCAATTTCCATTCACCCGCGCCGTTGGGGGGATCCATGGCGGCAAGCTTGGCGGCAAAATCACCTATGATGGTTTCACCGCCGCCTTGGTTTATTTGTTCCGACGGTTTTATAGCGCCAACAGGCCCCCGCCAGCCGTGTCTGCGGTCATAAGCCATAAGGCCACCGCGCAAAACCCTTGTCGCAATTTCTTGCAATCTGGGGTCAAGCGTCGTGTGAACCGAAAGCCCGCCCTTATAAAGACGGTTTTCACCAAATTTATCTGCCAATTCACGACGAATTTCTTCAGCAAAATCGTCCGCCGTTACGTATTCGGTAGGTGCGCGGTGACGAACGGTTAGCTCTTCTGCCTGGGCTTCGGTCTTTTCTTCATCGCTGATAAAGCCGTCTTCGTTCATGCGCGAAATTACCCAATCGCGTCTTTCTTTTGCCGCTTCTGGGTTACGCACGGGGTTGTAATTATTCGGCGCCTTGGGTAATGCCGCCAAAAATGCGGCCTCGGCGATGGTTAGCTGGTCAAGCGGTTTGTTAAAATAGTCCAGCGCTGCGGCCGCCATTCCATAAGAGCCCTGACCTAAATATATCTCGTTTAAATAAAGCTCTAAAATGCGATCTTTGCTAAATGCGCGCTCTATTCGAAAAGCCAAGATAGCTTCCTTGACCTTGCGCGATATTGATACTTCGTTGGTAAGAAGAAAGTTTTTTGCGACTTGTTGGGTTATGGTTGACGCACCAACCGGTCTACGCCCGGAACCGTAATTTTTTACGTTCTGCAGAGCCGCGCGAACAACCGAAAGAAAATCAACCCCGGTATGGCTGTAAAAATTTTTATCTTCGGCCGAAAGAACCGCATTGATTATGCGCCTTGGCATGGCGCGAATTGGAACAAAAACACGTTTTTCGGTCGCGTATTCGGCCAGCAACCTGCCATCACCTGCGTGCACGCGGGTCATCACCGGTGGTTCGTAGTCTGCTAACTGTTGATAATCAGGCAGGTCGCGCCCAAAATTCCAGAAAACAAAAACCACCCCGCCAAGACCGGCAATTCCGGCAAGGAACATGATTGAAAAGAGTACTAATATTATGCGAAGTGGTCGCATTTATTTATGTTTCCGTTATTTGGGTATAATAAATTTTTTAAAGTCACTGACAATAGCTGGCAATATAAGCAAGGTTTATCAAAACTAGCGATAAAATATGGCCTAGTTTTGGCAATATCAATGTTTTGGCTAAATATTTTCTTTGAAAATCAGTGGATTTGCGCTTCCTGAATTTCTGCAAAGTGGCTTTTGACCCCTTTGGCTATGGCCTCGGCCAGTTTTGCCCGGTATTTGGCATTTAACAGATTGCGCTCATCTTGTCGGTTAGAAAGAAACCCTGTTTCAATCAGTATGGACGGAAGATCTGGTGCCTTTAGTACGGCAAACCCGGCAAAACGGTGGGTATTTCTAAGAAGCTTAACTTCGCGTTTTAGCTCCTTAACCAGATTTTGTGCAACGATAGCCGATTGGTTCATGGTTTCACGTTGGGCAAGATCAATAAGTATGTTGGTTACCTCGGCGTTTTCGGTTGAAAGATCAAGCCCGGCAATAAGGTCGGCCTTGTTTTCCTTGCTTGCCAGCGCGGCTGCCTCTTTATCCGATGCCTTGTCTGATAAGGTATAAACCGAAAGACCCCTTGTTTTTGGGTTTTTTATCGCGTCGGCATGAATTGAAATAAACAAATCAGCGCCCGCAACGCGCGCCTTGTTCACCCGATCGCGCAAACGAAGAAAAATATCTCTATCGCGTGTCAGCTTGACCTGAAAATTACCGTTTTTTTCAATTGCCTTTTTTATATCTCTGGCCATGGCCAAAGTTATATTTTTTTCATAAGTGCCGGAAACGCCAATGGTACCGGGATCAACTCCGCCATGACCGGGGTCTAGCATGATAATTTTTTTTCCATTTGATTTTGGTTTTTTTATTGGCATCGGAATTGATGCGTTTTGCACTTGGTTGTTGTCGGGATCGCTTGCTTTTGCCTGGGATTTGCGCTGGGCCAAACTTTCAAGAAAAACGGTTTCCGACGTTGGTGCCAAATCAAGGACCAGCCGATGATGTTGAACAGAGCTTCCGTTTACCGGTTTTAGAAGAAAAGCTTTCTTGACCTCAAGCGGGCCGATGGCATCTATAACCATGCGTGAAGATCCGGGCGTGAACAGACCATAACGATAGCTGCTCATCAGGCTGTTTTTTAGGGCACCGTTCGCAACCGCGCCGCCGCTTGGCATATCCCACTTTACCTCAGGCAGGTTTATGACCACCCTATAGGGGGCCGGAAGGGTAAAAATGGAAAACTCGACGGGACGGTCAATATCTAGAACTACTCTGGTTTCTTTGCCGTGAACCCCAACGCGAACATTGCTGACAACGGCAATTTCGCCGCCTAAATTGCTTTCGCCCAATGCAGATGATTCGCCAAAAACAGCGATAAACAAAGATAACCATATAAAAATCAACGATTTCATGGTCTTTTGCATTGTGTTGAAACCCTATTTACGGCGACAGGCCTAAATTTAAGCCATTATTCAGTTAATTTCTTTCACTTTTCATTAAAAAAGCCGAAATGGGGCTAAATTACGCCTCAGCAGCTTTTGCCCCAGCAATCCCCAGATTGCGCCCTCATTCTGGCGCCAATGTTGATTAGGGGGCAATAAATACAGCTATAGGGCAATTAGGTGATTGTCGAATTAATATCATGGGGTTATGTTAACGCCTACGGAAGGTTCGGCTCGGATTTTATCGATTTTCGGCCAGGAAGCAGAGGACAGACCAGGATTTTAGCTGGTTTTCCAATTTGTATAGAGGTTTCGCGTCCGGCCGGACGCATCTAGCCCGAACCACCCGGAACTATAAAGACCAATGCCTTTGGCTTGCTGGCACCGCCAGAAAGACAAATCAGTGGTTTGTATTAAAAGTTTAACCGAGGTGTTTAATTCATGCTGGGCCTAACCCTGCGCACCGTAGATTTAATCTGTTCGCCCGCCTTATTGGCGAGCGACGATTTTTTGCGCGCGGCCAGCACACCTGAAAAATCAGCCTCTCTCATTGGTTCAATGCTCAACTACAGCGAGCTAACAAATGGAGAGAGCCCTAGGAGTCAAAAAATAAATGTCGAACAAAAAAATGCTAATCGATGCCGCCCACCCGGAGGAAACACGGGTTGTCGTGCTCGACGGAAACCAGCTGGAAGATTTTGACGTAGAGGTCGCGTCCCGCAGGCAGCTAAAAGGCAATATATATCTGGCTAAAGTAATTCGCGTTGAGCCGTCTTTGCAGGCGGCGTTTGTGGATTATGGTGGAAACCGCCACGGATTTTTAGCCTTCAGCGAAATTCATCCTGATTATTATCAAATACCGGTTGCCGACCGCGAAGCCCTTGCCGCGGCGGAAGCCGAAGCGCGCGAAAAAGAAATACTCGCCCACGAAGAAGAGGTTGATGCAAAAGATTTAGCACAAACCGATGACGCCAATGACGAAACTGACGAGAAATCAGAAAATGAAGCTGGCGATGAAAATGGCGACGAAACAGATTCTGACGAAACACCGCCAGAACAATCGGCCGATAGCGCAGATAAGCTAGACGAAGATTCTGGTGAAGCTAGCGAAGACGGCGGTGATGCCAGCGACGAAACCAATGAAAGTGCGGATGGCGCTGAAGCCGCGTCAGATGAAAATGGCGAAAAGTCCACTGATGCCAAAACGGTTGAGGTTTTAGGTGGCGACGAAACCGAAGAACTGCGCCCACGGCGCAAGACACCTGATTTTCGTCAATATAAAATTCAAGAAGTAATTAAGCGCCGTCAGGTTATTTTGGTGCAGGTCGTAAAAGAAGAGCGCGGCAACAAAGGTGCTGCCCTTACCACATACCTTTCACTTGCCGGGCGTTATTGCGTTTTGATGCCCAATACCGCGCGTGGCGGTGGCATTTCACGCAAGATCACCAATTCAAAAGATCGTAAACAGCTGAAATCCATTTTAAATGAATTAGAAATACCCGATGGCATGGCCGTAATTTTACGCACCGCGGGAATTGGGCGCACAAAAACCGAAATAAAACGCGATTTTGAAAACCTTGAAAAACTTTGGAACGGTGTGCGCGATACAACGCTTAAATCCACGGCACCGACGCTGGTGCACGAAGAGGGCGACGTAATACGCCGCACCCTTCGCGATCTTTACACCCGTGACATTGAAGAAATAATAGTAGAAGGCGATGAAGCTTATCGCACCGCCAAAGATTTTATGAAGCTGCTTATTCCAAGTCACGCTAGGCGAATAAAACAATACAAAGACAGCGAGATTTCTCTGTTCCGCCAATTTGGTGTCGAAAACCAGATGGATGCCGCCCACAACCCGGTGGTTACCATGAAATCTGGTGGGTATATTGTTATTAACCCGACCGAGGCATTGGTATCAATTGACGTTAACTCCGGGCGTTCGACCAAGGAACGCAACATCGAAGAAACGGCACTTAAAACCAATATAGAAGCGGCCGTGGAGGTTGCTAGACAATTGCGTTTGCGCGACCTTGCCGGACTTATAGTTATCGATTTTATTGATATGGATCAAAATCGAAACAACATAACGGTTGAACGTAAGTTAAAAGAAGCGTTGAAATTTGACCGCGCCAGAATTCAGGTTGGTCGCATTAGCCCGTTCGGTCTTTTGGAAATGTCGCGCCAGCGTATGCGCCCAAGCTTACAAGAAACCAGCTCCGAACCCTGCCCCTATTGTGCCGGTACCGGGGTCAGGCGCTCAACCGAATCTACCGCTTTGGTGGTGCTTCGCGCCATTGAAGAAGAAGGCGGAAACCATCGCGCTAGCGAAATTACTGTTCACGTTCCAACATCCGTGGCGCTTTATATACTAAACCACAAACGTGAAGCGATTGCCGAATTAGAGGCTAAATATAAAATTAAGGCCTTGCTATCAAATGATGATTCGCTGGTTCCGCCCGACCTTCGCTTGGAGCGCACCAAAAATCTTGAGGGCGAGCCAATCTCGGAAATGGTTGCAACCCGACGTGAAGAAGGGGCAATCGAAGAAGCACCTAAACGCAGGCGGCGTCGGCGTGGGCGCAAAGCAGGCGCAAACGACGGTGATTTTGCCGACGCAAACGAAACCGATGAACAGACAGAAACAGATTTAGAAAAAACCTCTGAAGCGGATTTAGATGATAAATCTTCAAGCGGCGCCGAAGGGGAAGAACGCCCCAAACGCCGTCGTCGTTCACGTGGCGGAAGACGCAGACGGCGCAGCTTTGATGGTGGGGAAAATGGTGAAAAATCTGATGCTAACGCACCAGCACCATCCACCGATGATGGTGAAGAGCCGGCACAGGCTCCAGTACAGGCAGATGACGATAGCGCTGCCAATGAAAAACCAAGGCGCAGACGCACAAGGGGCAAAAAACCATCTTCGGCAAAAGCAAAAACCGATGATACAAATGAAAACACCACTGATACAAGTGATGCGCCCGAACCGATTGTAAGTGCAAAAGAAGAGGGGCCGAAAAAAACCGGTTGGTGGCAATTAGGTAAATAACCAAACGCAAATCAGGTGGCGCACGGCGCGCAAAAAATAAAAAGGTGAAACTTAAATGTTTCGCCTTTTTTTGCTAAAAATCCATAATCTCGGTTATTGGTTCCGGGATATTCAATAAATCATAAGGAAATTTAAGCTTAACTTTTGTTCCACGGTTTTCTGAGCTTGCTATTTCCATTCGCCCGCCCATTTCCCGAACTATACGATTGACAATAGCTAACCCATGCCCGGTTCCAACATCGCCATGGGGGGAAACTGTTGTTTTTTGCGTATCAAGAACATCGCGTATTTGTTCGGGTGTCATGCCAATTCCGGAATCGCGCACCACCATTACAAATGCGTTATCGTCTTTATCGACTTCGGCCAAGATCTGCACCTTGCCGCCTTTGGGCGTAAACTTTATTGCGTTTGAGGTCAAATTAGAAAGTACACGGTACATTTCTTGGGGGTCGGCATTGATGTCTGGGAAATTTTTTGGGATTTCCGCTTCCAACGAAACCCCCCTTTCTTTGGCCATTACCGCAAATAAATCGACAATTTCATTTGCAACATTTGAAACCCGCGTAACCTTTTGACCCGATGGCGGTTTTTCATCCGTGTCAGGATCGTGCAAAAGCGTATTGCATATGCCAAGCAATCTTTTGGCGCTCGTTTCCAGTGATATAACCGATGACATATATTTTTTATCGCCAAGCGGGCCCAATATTTCGCTTTGTAAAAAGGCAATATGACCCATCATCGCGGTTAGCGGATTTTTTATATCGTGGGCGACCTCGGCCTGCATTTGGCTACATCTGGTTTCGGCTATTTTTTTTAACCTAATCGCCTCTTCCATTGCCGCTTCAACGGCCTTGAGGGTGGATTTGGTTTTGACATGGCTTCCCATTAACTAATTCCCGAAAAAGTTTTCCGCTGCCGCTCTTAACTTGCCTTTGATAAGCCCGCCCAATAAGGAGCCGAAAAGCGTGGGCCGCATCGGTCTATTTGCTGGTAGTTAGGTTGTGATTGGCAGGCATTATTGCAACCTTAAAAAAATATTATTGCATGCAATAATATGCGGGGATTATTGCCCGGCCCAATTTTTAAGCCTGCTTGCGGCTTTTTCCATATCCTCGGTAGATCCGGCAAAGGAAAACCGTGCGTAGCGCTGCCCGCGTTCGGGGTCAAAATCAACCCCCGGGGTTATGGCCACACCGGTTTCGTTCAGTATTTTTTGGCAAAATGCGCTACTGTCATCGGTCATGGCGGAAATATCCGCATAAACATAAAATGCGCCTTCGGCGTGGCTTAATTGTGTAAAACCTGCCTTGGGAAGTTCGCGCAATAGCAAATCCCTGTTAGTGCGATACCTTGCCACATTGCCGTTTAGTTCGCTTTTGCAATCAAACGCTTTTATTGCCGAAATTTGTGAAAGTGTCGGCGCGGAAATAAA
>JAOULV010000139.1 GCA_029881835.1 Rhodospirillaceae bacterium | reverse complement strand
CTTGGCGCGGGCGAGCCCGATTTTGATACCCCTGAGCATATAAAAGCGGCCGCCAAAGCGGCGATTGATGCGGGTGCGACAAAATACACCGCCGTTGCCGGAACAAAGGAACTGCGCGATGCAATTTGTGCCAAGCTTAAACGTGACAATGGGCTTGAATACACGCCCGAGCAAATAACCGTTGGTTGTGGCGGCAAGCAGACCATTTATAATGCGCTAATCGCCACGTTAGACCCCGGTGATGAAGTAATTATTCCGGCGCCTTATTGGGTGTCATATCCCGATATCACGCTTTTGGCCGAAGGCACCCCGGTGTTTGTTGATTGCCCGGTTGAAGATAATTTCAAATTAAAACCCAAAGCATTGGAAGCGGCAATTACGCCAAAAACCAAATGGCTTATTTTAAATTCACCATCCAATCCAACGGGGGCGGCTTATTCGCGCGCCGAAATGAAGGCGCTTACCGATGTGTTGATGAAGCACCCGCATGTTTGGGTGATGACCGATGATATGTATGAATTCATCGTTTATGACGATTTTGAATTCGTTACCCCGGCCCAGGTTGAACCCGGTTTGATGAACCGCACCCTTACATTAAACGGCGTTTCCAAAGCCTACGCCATGACCGGCTGGCGTGTCGGTTATGCCGCGGGTCCGCTTGAAATAATAAAAGCCATGAACAAGGTGCAATCACAATCAACCACGCACACGGCATCGGTTTCCCAAGCCGCCGCAGTGGAGGCGCTCAATGGCGATCACTCGTTCTTGGCCGAACGCAACGCCATTTTTAAAGAACGTCGCGATATTGTGGTTGAAATGCTTAACAAGGCACAAGGCCTTACCTGCGCAATCCCTGAGGGCGCATTTTACGTTTACCCAAGCTGTGCTGGCGTAATTGGCAAAAAAACGCCTGATGGCAAAGAAATAAAAACAGATGAAGACTTTGTCACATACCTGCTGGAAGCCGAAGGCGTTGCCGCAGTTCATGGTGAGGCTTTTGGTCTTAGCCCCTATTTCAGGGTTTCATATGCGACATCTACCGAAAACCTGGTTGAGGCCTGCACCCGTATTCAGCGCGCCTGCGCGGCACTGAAATAAAAAACGGCCAAACAAAAAAAACTGAAAATAAAAAACTGAGAAGAAAAAAGCCGGACATCCCTGTAGGGGGTGCCCGGCTTAGTCTTAGGGAGGATCTCATTATCTGGGGGGAGATAATAAAATCTTTTTTTAGCCGCGAGGCGGGACCTGGGGGAGATGGGGGAGGTGGTCCCGATCCGCGGGCTCAATGTAACTGGTACATCGTATAATGCTTATATAAGCAAAAACTAATCTTATGTCCAGATATTTTTTTAGATAATTCTAAGATATAAAAAATCTAGCATTTTCAATGGATTAATCCAAAATAATCCACAAAAAAAACCGGACCCTAAAAAGGGTCCGGCGAGTCTAACAGGGAGGCTTCACACCTTTGGAGAGATGTGGGGCTCTACCGGTTCCCTTATTCCCTTGGGGGGGAGGGGGAGATAGGGAGGTCGGGGAGACCGGGAACCCGGCTTCCGGATTATTTTGGTAGGCCGGAAGCTTCCAGCACCTTTATTGGGCACCTTCTGACAATGAATATACGGGTAGGCACCAAGCAGGACTAACATTGGTTTGATGACCCAGATATGCACTAGGCGCATAGCTAAAATGGCGTAAAACCTAGTTTTCCAGCATATCTTGGCGGATACGATTAACCAGAAAATCGCGAAATACGCCAATTCGCTTAGATTGTTTCAATTCTTCGGGGTAGGCAAAATAGGTATCGAAACTGGGGCCTTCTATTTCCGGCAGTACGCGCACCAGATTTTGCGCATCGCGGCTCATGTAATCGGGCAGCGCGCCAATGCCCAGCCCGCTTCGAACCGCGCGGAAAATACCGTAAATGTTGTTTACCCTCAGTGCCGGGCGGCGTTCTTTCTTGGTCGTGCCCAGCTCCAAAAGCCAGTTTAGGTTAGACACCGGCGGGGTCGCGTCCTCGCCATAAATAATCAGGCGATGGTCATCTAATTGGTCTGGTGTGCTCGGCATACCGTATTTTTTTAGGTATTCGGGCGAGGCATAGATGCGGTAATGAACCTTCATCAATTGGCGTTGAATAATGTCTTGTTGGGTCGGTGGGCGCACACGAATTGCCACATCGGCCTGGCGCATGGAAAGGTCTAGTTCGTCATCGGTTAAAACCAAAGACAGATCAATTTCAGGGTAAGTTTCCAAAAAATCCTTGATGCGTGGTGTCAGCCAGATAGAACCATAAGCAACAGTTGTGGTGACGCGCAACGGCCCCCACGGGCGTTCTTTTGAATCGCGCATTTTTGCGGTAGTGAACGAAAGCTTGGAAAAAAAATCACTGGTGGTTCGGGCCAGGATTTCGCCTTGTTCGGTTAAAATAAGGCCACGGGCATGACGATGAAAAAGCGCAACCCCGATGGTTTCTTCCAGCGTGCTAATTTGGCGCGAAACCGCAGACTGCGAAAGGCTCAATGCTTCACCGGCATGGGTAAAACTGCCGGCTTCGGCCACCGCGTGAAACACGCGCAATTTATCCCAATCTAAAATACCTGTATCAAGCTCGCGAATGCGATCCATCAATTCCCCACGCTTTCAATTCGTCCCCCCCCTTAATAATCGGGCGGTTGGGTAATTATTCGTGTTCGGCCAAAAAACGCTCAGCCTCAAGTGCTGCCATGCACCCGGTACCGGCCGCGGTTACGGCTTGGCGGTAGGTTTTGTCCTGTACGTCACCTGCGGCAAAAACACCCGGAATATTTGTGGCGGCACTACCCGGAGTCGTTTCAATATAGCCTTCATCATCCATTGTAACCTGGCCTTTGAAAATGTCGGTGTTGGGCTGGTGGCCAATGGCAATAAATACGCCATCAACATTTATTTCTGATAGTTCGCCGGTTTTAACGTTTTTCACCCTGACCCCGCTAACACCTGCGGGCATGCCGGGGACCAATGATTGGGAAGAAAGAATTTCTTCCGGCACACTATCCCATAACATTTCAATTTTAGGATTTTTGAAAAGCCGTTCTTGCATAATTTTTTCTGCGCGCAATTCATCGCGGCGATGAATGAGCGTTACTTTTGATGCGTGGTTGGTAAGATAAATTGCTTCTTCGACTGCGGTGTTGCCACCACCAACCACGGCTACTTCTTTGCCGCGATAGAAAAACCCGTCACACGTTGCGCAGGCCGAAACACCCATACCCATTAATTTTTGCTCTGATTCAAGCCCCAACCATTTGGCCGATGCGCCGGTGGAAATAATTACCGTATCGGCGGTAAAAATATTGCCCGTATCGCCCTTGGCGCTAAATGGGCGTTTGGATAAATCGATCTCGACAATTATGTCATCAATTATATTGGTGCCAACGTTTCTGGCCTGGGCCTCCATCTGTTCCATTAACCACGGCCCTTCGATGGGGTCGGCGAAGCCGGGGTAATTTTCCACATCGGTGGTGATGGTCAACTGCCCGCCCGGCTGCATGCCGCGAACCAATGTTGGTTCCAGGCTTGCGCGGGCTGCATAGATGGCGGCGGTGTATCCGGCGGGACCGGAACCGATAATAAGAACTTTTGAATGGCTGGTGGTTGGCATGGTTTTTTAAGGTCTTTCAAGATTTGATAATTTATTGGCCGAAAACGGTGGGTACCGCCTTGATTGGCAACAAAGATAGAAACCCAGCCCCCCTTGCGCAAGGGGGCTAGAGCCCCTTTATGCTTGCCCGGCGGGGTATTGTAATATAATTACTCTGGCAGGGAGAAAACCTTGAGCAATAAAACCGATTCAAAAGTAAAATTGGACAAAATAGACATCCGCATCCTCCATGATTTGCAGGAAGACGGGCGCATGACCAACGTGGAATTGGCCAAAAGGGCTGGCATTTCCGCCCCGCCATGCCTCAGGCGCGTGCGCGCACTGGAAGAATCGGGCTTTATTAATGGCTTTCATGCCGACATTAACGCACGCGCCATGGGTTACAACGTTACCGTGTTTGCCCATGTGGGCCTAGCCAGCCAAGCCGAAACCGATTTAGAAGCGTTTGAAGAACTGGTGCGTTCATGGCCGGAAGTGCGCGAATGCCACATGTTAGCCGGGGAAACTGACTTTTTATTAAAAGTGGTGGCCGAAGATTGGGAATCTTATCAAGAATTTCTAACCACCAAACTTACCGCAGCCGAAAACGTAAGCCACGTTAAATCGGCACTTTCGGTGCGGACATCCAAATCAATGCCCGGCGTTCCCATCGAAGTAAAATAAAACTTTAAAATTCCAGCAAGTCTTCGATTGCGGCAATACCTTTAAGCGCGCAAGCATCATCGGCTTCGCCACCCGGTGCGCCAGAAACACCAACCGCACCAATCAACTGACCGCCCGCCATTATCATCATGCCGCCACCAAGCATCGCGACGTTATCAAGATGGCGAATGCCGGCCTGCGGGTTGCCTGCTTTGGTTGTTTCTAACATGTCCGATGTATTGGTGCGGAAACTTACCGCCGACCATGCTTTACGCCATGCGGTTTCAGGCGTGTGCGCCCCGGCAAAGCGATCGCGCAACATTACTTGCTCAAGGCCCGAACGATCGACAACCGAAACCGCGGCCTGATAGCCCATATCCCGGCACGCGTTTAACGTGGCGGTCGCTAATTTGAGCGCCGTTTCCGGTGTCATGGATTTGGTTTCAAAGGTCGCTTCTTGCGCCGATGCAATATTGGCGGAAATAAAAAAAACAAAAGCCGCAGAAAGAAAAGTT
>JAOULV010000138.1 GCA_029881835.1 Rhodospirillaceae bacterium | reverse complement strand
TCAATTCTGGTGAAATGAAAGCACCTGACGCCGTTCCGGTGGTTGCGGTAACCACGGTTGTAAAATCATCTTTTTATGAATGCACCCGTCAGGTTTTGGCGCTGGAAAAAATGGTGGGGCAAGCCCCGCCCGAAACCAGCTATTTTCCCGTTCGCATCATTACGCCAAATTCGGCTGTGACCATGGATCATAATTTGTCACGGCTGAACATTTATGTTGATGGGGCAGGGAAAATACTTTTTGCTAAGTGCGGATAGCCAAGCAAATTATTAGTGCAGCTTTTTGCCAATCTCGGCTATGGAATTATTGATAATTTCCTTGGCCTTGGGCCCGGAAATATCTTTTTCCAGTATTTTGCGCGTTGCCTCAACAGCAACATCAACCGCGATGGCGCGAACTTCGGCCACGGCTTGCGCTTCGGCTTGGGCAATGCGGTCTTTGGCCATTTGTTCTGCACGTTTAAGGCTAGCGTCTAACTGTTTTGCCGCTTCAACCCCAAGGCGCTCGGCTTCTTCGCGGGCAGCAGCAACAATGTTTTCGGCTTCTTTCAGGGCGTCATGCTGTTTGCGCTCGTATTCAGCTAACATGTCTTGGGCTTCTTCGCGCAGGCGCTGGGCTTCGTCTAGTTCGTTTCTGATTTTATCAGAGCGGTCATCAAGCATGGCACCAAGGGCGATAAATATTTTTTTCCCAAAAAATACAAAAAACATAATAAACGCTGCGGCCACAATAAACGAGGTCGAGGCATAAAACGGTTCTGCGTTATTGGCTGCGGTTTCTGCGGCAAGGGCCTGGGATATGAACATGTTAGAGCCTTATTCTCAGGTGCGGTTTTTTAACGCAGATGATACTGCGCTAGAGACGGAATTTTCATTGGCCGGCTCGTTAATTAACTTTGCAATCGCGGCCGCTGCCACATCAACGGCTACGGTTTCAATACCCGACAGCGCATCAATCTTGGCTTTAGCGATTTCGCTTTCTGCCTGTTTAATTTTTGCGCTCAATTCGGCCGTCAGCTTGGACTGGCGCTCGTGGGCTTCGGCCCCGGCCTTTTCCTTTACTTCGCGAATTGCGTCAAATGCTTTGGCCCGGGCATCGGACAACGATTTTTCGTATGTCTCGACCGCGGCGTCGGCTTGGGCTTTTAAGTTTTCGGCCTTGGCCAAATTATCATCAATCCGGTTTTGCCGTTCTTCCAGAACTTCGCCGATGCGGGGCAGGGCAATGGTGCTCATCAATGCATAAAGGGCAATAAATGAAATAACCAGCCATATGGCTTGTGACGAATATGTGGAAAGGTCAAGCTGGGGCAGCCCGCCACCTGCGGCCATTGCCGGTGCGGCGAAAGCGAATATGCCAAAGGCTGGAATAATTGCTTTTTTAACAATCCGCATTTTGCGGGCTCCTGCTTGATTAAGTTTCAAAAATGCCAAGTTTAGGTTTTTGTTAAAACCCGCATCCGGAAAATACCGGATGCGGATAAAAACCAAACCTTGATTAAAACGCAAACAGAATAAGGAATGCGATAACCAGCGCGTAAAGGGCAACAGCTTCAACCAGCGCAAAACCCAAAATCGCACGGCCAAAGGCACGGCCTTCGGATGCTGGGTTGCGGGCAATAGCGCTAATCAATGACGAAAAGATGTTGCCGATACCGGCGCCAACACCACCAAGGCCAATAACGGCCAGACCAGCACCAATCATCTTTGCGGCTTCTAGTTCCATAGGTTTAGTTCCTCAAATTTTTGTCAATTAATGACGGGTTAAAAACAATATTCAGGTCACATTCCATTAATGCAGGTGAATAGCATCGTGCAGGTAAAGACAAGTCAAAACCGTAAACACATACGCCTGCAGAAATGCGACAAGAAACTCAAATCCAACTAATAAAACATCAACACCAAACGGTGCCCATCCACCAAAAATGCCAAGCGGGATTACAAATCCGGCAAACACTTTCATCATAATATGACCGGCCGTCATGTTTGCAAAAAGACGAACCGAAAGGCTTATTGGGCGTGAAAGGTATGAAATAATTTCAATGGGTATCATCAGTGGCAATACCGCCATAGGTACGCCCGATGGCACGAAGTATGAAAAAAACTTCACCCCGTGACGAAGTATGCCAACTATGGTGACGCCAATGAACACCACCATGGCCAAAATAAAGGTAACAATAATATGGCTGGTGATGGTGAAGCTGTAAGGCATAAGGCCAAGCATGTTGGCAAAAAGAATAAACATGAAAAGAGTGAAAACAAATGGGAAGAAGCGCCTGCCCTCTGAGCCAACGTTATCGCGCAAAAGACCGGCGATGAATTCATAAGACAGCTCAGCCATCGACTGCCACCGTCCCGGAACCAGTGCGCGCCCGCGCATGGAAAGGGCAAGAAACATTGTTACGCTGGCAACCGTCAGCAACATAAATGCGCTGGCATTGGTAAAGGTTGCATCTAGACCGCCAAGGTTGATCTCAATCAGCGGGCGTACAGTGAATTGCTCAATAGGGTTTGCCACGTTAATTATTGCTCGTTTTTTATTGGGTTAAAAACCGTTGAATAAATCTTCTAAAATCGCCTCTTTCCTAAACGTCTTGGCCCGCGCGGGCAAGCCCCAAAGGGTTAAAAAGTGGGGTTTTTTCGGTATTTTTTTATCATTCTTGCGTTGCCCTTTTGATGCCCGTTAGATGCAAAAAAACTAATTATTAATCTAAGTCATTGGAGTCCGTGGAATTATTGCCTTTTTCCGTATTTTTTCCGGCTTCAGGGGCGTTTGCCCCAATTAGCCCTGTTGAGCGGTAAACGTTCAAAATCCCGGCACCAGCGCCCAAAAAGAAGAAAACCAGCATTAGCCATGGCTTCGTTCCCAGCCATTGGTCAAGGGCCCAGCCGATGCCAACGCCCACTATCAGGGCAGAAATTAGCTCTGCGCCCACCCTGAAGGCCTGGGCCATGCCTGCATTTGCCGGGTTGGCATCAAATTCATGGTTTTTGCGCTCTTGAATGTGTTTTTGCTCGCGTAGCGCGCTTATGCGCCGACCAAGATCATCAATGTCGGGCGCATTAGTGCCTGATTTGCCCCCATCGCTATCTGGCCTTGCGCTATTGTCGCTCATTTTTGACCTGTTTTAATTTTAAGCCGATTCGCGAATCTCCACCGCACCTTCAAGGTCAACACTGACCAGTTGGCTTACACCGCGTTCACCCATGGTGACACCAAACAGGCGATCCATGCGCGCCATTGTCATGCGGTGGTGGGTGATTATCAGGAATCTGGTGTTGCCACCGGCTGCCATTTCTTCCAACAAAGTGCAGAACCTATCCACGTTGGCGTCATCGAGCGGTGCGTCGACCTCATCGAGTACGCAGATGGGGGCGGGGTTGGTCATGAACACTGCAAACAGCAATGCGGTTGCGGTCATGGCTTGCTCGCCACCGGAAAGAAGCGACAATACCTGCATGCGCTTGCCTGGCGGGCTGGCCATGATTTCCAGACCTGATTCCAGCGGGTCGTCTGCTTCGATAAGTTTAAGGTGCGCTTTACCGCCACCAAACAGGCGCTGGAACAATTCTTGGAAGTGGCGGTCAACCTCGTGGAACGATGCCAACAAGCGTTCGCGACCTTCGCGGTTAAGCTCATTAATGCCGCGACGAAGTTTTTCAATCGCCTGCACAAGGTCACTTCGTTCGGTTTCAAGGCTTTCAATTTGTTCGCCCATTTCACGCGATTCTTCTTCGGCGCGCAGGTTAACCGGCCCCATGGTGTCGCGCTCACGGCTAAGGCGTTCAACCCGGCGTTCAATCTGTTCCATTTCAGGCAGGGAATCATCTTCTTTAAGTTCTGCCATCGTCGCTAATTCTTCCGGTGCGCAGTCAAGGCGTTCACGCACACGTTCGACAATGCTTTCGCATCCTTGTTTGTTTTGCTCGACCACGCCTTCAATGCGAACCATGCCTTCGCGCGATGCGGCAAGCTCGGCTTCGGTTTCGCGCAAATTCTTGTTGGCCTGACTTAGTTTTTGTTCGGCCAAGGCCAACTGGTCCGCGGCAATTTTACGCTCACCTTCGGATTGTTCGATAAGCGCCATTAGCTCTTCGCGCTTGGCTTTTATTTCATCGGGCTTTTTGGCCAATTCTTCTAGCTCGCCCTGAACTTCGCGGATGCGGTCTTCTAGGTGCATTATGCGCTCTTCGGCACCTTCTTTGCGTTCGCTCCACGATAAAAGTTCGCGTTCAATATCGGCCAGACGGCGTTTTCTTTCTTCGGCCACGCGTTGGTGCCCGGCATATGTGCCCTGGCATTCAATTTGGATATCGCGCTTTGCTGTAAGTTCAGACCTTAAAGTGGCTACCTCGGTTCGAAGCGCATCGGTATCGGGCATAGATGCAAGCCTGCGCTCGGTATCGCTTAGCTGGTTTTTGGCCTCATTCAGGTCGTGTTCGGCTGCCGCAACCGATTGATTAATGCCTTCGATACGTGAATTTCTTTCGGCAATGGCGGATTTTATTGCCGCCACACTGTCGCGCAGGCGCTGGGCGTCGCCTTCGGCGTCTTTAAGCGCAACGCGGGCATCGCGCTCGGCGGTTTTGGCTTTTTCAACCCGTTCGCTGGCGGCTTTTGCCTGGGCTTCCATTGATTGAACATTAGACCTGACACCAGACAGGCTGGTGCGCACATCGCGCAAGCGACCAAGCTGTTCCAGCCGTTGGGTTGCGGCGGTTTTGGCACCAGTCGTAACCGTGTAGCCGTCCCAGCGCCACAATGCACCAGATTTGCTCACGATGCGTTGGCCCTGCTTTAAGTTTGGCGCAAGCCTTCTGCCGGTT
>JAOULV010000137.1 GCA_029881835.1 Rhodospirillaceae bacterium | reverse complement strand
CTTCGGGGCCAAGGCCGTAACGAAGCCCAACATTGGCGAATTTGGCTATGGATGCGGTTTGGTCAATATTCACGTTTTGGCACTTTCGTTCACAGGTTTGTTACCAGAATCGATAAAAGGGCGTTTTTTCACTATAAAGCAACGCCCGCCATACATAACGATGGCACGGGCCGAAGGCCAAAGTCTAGGCCCCGTAACCGCCCCTAACCGTAAGTGGCATAATATATACATAAATATAACGAAAATAATAATTGCCTTTACTTACTTGGCCTTGCTTGCCTTGGCTAAGTCTAGAGCCTATAAATGAAACAGAATCATGGTTAGGCCCCACGAGTTTCAACTGGTTATCGTATGATAATAAATTGCCCAAATTGCGGAACGCATTACGACATACCCCCAGAGGCCATAAAGCCCACGGGCACTATGTTGCGCTGTGCAAATTGTTCGTTTCAATGGCAAACGACTGTTTTGCATGTCGTCCATTCGACCCAAGGGGTACAAGGCATGCAAAGCGCGCCCGCCGCACCTGTGGCAAAGGCGGTTGAGGCTCCTCCTCCACCTCCGCCACCACCACCCGAGCCGGAACCCGAGCCGGAGCCAGAACCAGAGCCCGAGCCGGAGCCAGAACCAGAGCCCGAGCCCGAAGATGACGGGCCGGCCCTTTCGCAAGATGATCTCGATTCGTTGTTTGGCGAAGACGATGATGTTCCGGTGCCAACATCAATGGTTGATGGCGATGAAGCACCGGCAGACGAACCTGTATCTCTTGATGACCTTATGGACCCGGACCCGATACCAGAAGTTTTCACCGGGCCCGAACCCGAAACCGAAGATGAAGATGCCGGTTCCAACAAGGTAAAAATTATTGCCATTTCAGCCGGGGTTGCGTTTTTGTTACTGATTGGCAGTCTGTTTGTCGGGCGTGAACTGATTATCGGGGCATGGCCCGGTGCGCGCGATATATACACAATGGCGGGGCTAGATGTTTCTATCCCCGGCGAAGGGTTATCAATCCGCGATTACACCGCCAGACGCGAAACCCGTGATGGATCGTCGTTTATGGTTATCGAAGGAAAAATAACCAATGTTACCGATCTTGACCGTATGGTTCCACCCATAAGGGTTTCACTGTTAAGCCCACTAAAAAAACAGTTGATGACAGTTATCGTGCAGCCGGAAAAAGAAATGCTTCCGGCGGCTGATACCATTACGTTTAAAGCTGAATTTGAAAACCCGCCCGCAACCGCACGGGAAATGGAAGTCACGTTTATTGACCCCAATAAACCGGATCAATAAACCCGCACTTAAAGGCTTAGGTCCCTAATCAAGCCAATTGGGCATAGATTCCAAAGCAATCATCTGTTCAATGCCAACGCGTGGCCGGATAACGTGAAACCTATCACCATCAACCAGAACTTCAGCCACTAGTGCGCGTGAATTATAAGTTGATGATTGTACCGCACCATAGGCACCAGCGGTACGAACAGCCAACAAATCGCCCGCTCGGGGTCGGACAATGGTTTTGCCTTTGGCAAGAACGTCGCCGGTTTCGCAAACCGGTCCGACCACATCTGCTTCAATACTTTCCGCATCAGACGCGGGTTCACGGGCCGGAACAATTTCATGGTGTGCGCCATAAAGTGTCGGGCGGATAAGATCGTTCATGGCGGCATCAACAATAACAAATGTTTTGGTTGATCCTTCTTTGACATAAATTACCTTGGTCGCCAGCACGCCCGCATTGCCGACTATCATGCGCCCTGGTTCAAAAATATATTCAACCCCAAGATCGCCAACAGTTTCGCGCACTATCCGGGCATAGTCTTCCACCCCTGCAATAGGATGGGCTTCATCACCATAAGGAATGCCGAAGCCACCACCAAGATCCAGCGTTTCAACTGTCAACCCATCTTTGCGTATCATCGCAACTAAATCGCCCATGCGCTCATACGCTTTGCGGAACGGTTCCATATCATGAAGCTGTGATCCAATATGCACAGCCAACCCTTTGGCGTTGATGCCATCCATTTTGCTTGCGCGCGCGTATACTTCATGCGCAACGGTCCATTCAATGCCGAATTTATTTTCCAACTTGCCGGTTGTTATTTTGGCATGGGTGCCGGCATCAATATCGGGGTTTATTCTAAGCGCGATGGGCGCTTTTACGCCTTTGGCCGTTGCGATGCGATCAATTGCTTCTAGCTCGGGAACAGATTCGACATTTATCTGCCTGATGCCAACATCTAAGGCCAGTGCAATTTCACTATCGGTTTTACCAACGCCGGAAAAAATTATTTTTGCCGCAGGAACGCCTGCTTTAAGTGCGCGGGTAAGTTCACCGCCCGAAACAACATCGGCGCCGGCCCCAAGACGCGCCAGTGTGCGCATTACCGCAACATTGGAATTGGCTTTTAAAGCAAAACAAACAAGCGCATTCATGCCGCGCAACGCATCGGCAAAAACCTGATAGTGCCTTGTCATGGTCGCGGTTGAATAGGCATAAAAAGGCGTGCCGATTTCATCTGCTATATCGCCAAGCTTTACATCCTCGGCGTATAAATCGCCGTTTTTGTATTCAAAATAATCCATTAAATTTTTCTTCTTTGGTCTTTGGGACTTTAATATTCCGGATAGTTTCTAGGATAGGTATTTCCCGGCGGTGCTTCGGGTGCGCCTTTTCTACCGCACGCAGCCAATGGCGCGGCCAACACCACTATCAGTGCCAGCAACAACCCAAGATTAATAACCTTGTGCATATTTTTTGCGCGCATGGGCTTTCCTATAAATATTTTTTTCGTGCCAGTTTGCATTGCTCAAGCACGCAAACAGGTGCGGTGCCGCCAAAGCTGGTCCGGCTTTTGGTTGAATTTTCAACTCCCAAAACATCAAACACGGCTTTGCCAATTTCTGAATTGACGCTTTGCATGTCATCGATGCTCAAATCTTCAAGGCCGACACCTTTTTCTTCGGCAATTTTTACCAGCGCACCGGTTGCATGGTGGGCATCACGGAAGGGAAGATTTAATTCCTTCACCAACCAATCGGCAAGATCGGTGGCCGTAGTAAAACCTTTGCCCGCGACCGCTTTCATGCGTTGTGCGTTAAAGGTGGCACCTTTGAACATTCCGCTCATTGCAACAAGGGATAGCTCCAACGTGGCGGTTGCGTCAAACACCGGTTCTTTGTCTTCTTGCATGTCCTTGCCGTATGCCAGTGGCAGACCTTTCATCACGCTCAACATGCCCATAAGCGCACCAAACACCCTGCCGGATTTTCCTCTAATTAGTTCGGCGGCATCGGGGTTGCGTTTTTGTGGCATTATTGAACTGCCGGTTGAAAAATCATCGGACAAACGCATGAAGCCAAAAGGTTCTGACGTCCAGATAACAATTTCTTCGGCCATCCGCGAAAGGTGCACGGCCGTAATCGAAAGAACCGAAAGGTATTCCATCGCGAAATCCCGGTCTGAAACGCTATCTAACGAATTGGCGGTTGGCCGATCAAAGCCAAGCTCCTTGGCGGTCATTTCCCGGTCTATGGGAAACGATGTTCCGGCAAGGGCGGCCGAACCCAACGGGCATTCATTTAACCGTTTGCGACAATCGCTTGCACGCGAACGGTCGCGACCCAGCATTTCAACATAAGCCAGCAGGTAATGGCCCAGGCTAATGGGCTGGGCTGATTGCAAGTGGGTGAAGCCCGGCAAAATTGTTTCAACTTGGGCTTGGGCAATATCAAGCAAAACTTCTTGCAGTTGTTTTAAGCCCGCGTCAATTCCATCTAACGCATCCCTGACCCATAGTTTAAAATCAGTCGCGACTTGGTCGTTGCGTGAACGCGCGGTGTGCAAACGGCCCGCAGGTGCACCGATAAGTTCAAAAAGCCGGTGTTCCACGTTCATGTGAATATCTTCAAGGGCACGCGAAAAAGTAAAGGTTCCGGCATTTATTTCTGCCTCAACCTTATCCAGCCCGGAAATTATGGCTTCGGAATCTTCTGGTGTTATTATGCCTTGGGCACCAAGCATCCGCGCATGGGCTTTGGACGCACGGATATCTTGGGCGAACAAGTGCCAATCAAAACCGATGGAAGCGTTTATTTCTTCCATTACGGCCGATGGCCCCTCGCTAAAGCGCCCGCCCCAAATGGAGCTAGTTTTGCTATCTTGTTCGCTCATATCCAGCTAAGTTCCGGTTTAAGTTAAAGCCACGTTATAACAATATCATCTATTAAGGCTCGGTGATGAACCCAAAAAACCCAAATCGCAAGAAAATTATTAACCCCCTGCTGATTGGCGGGATGGTAATTTCTGCCATTATTAGCGTTATTGCCATTGTGATTATATCCGCCAATCTTTCAACCCCGGATAGCGATAGCGCCTATAGCTCAATGTCGGGGGCAAGTGCTGGCAAATCTTTGGCTTTGGTCGAATTGACCGGCGATATGAAACCGCCCGCCCAGCTTGAAGGGCGGATAATGGCCAGCGAAATAGACGAAGATGCCTTTTCCACCCAATTTTTTGATGCCAATGCGGACGGACAAACCATCGGGTCCCTTAAAGGTAGTGGGTTAATTATTAATTTCTGGGCCACCTGGTGTGTGCCGTGCGTAAAGGAAATGCCGGCACTTGATAATCTGGCGGGTGAGCTAGCGGGCAAGGGGGTAAAGGTCCTGGCCCTTTCGGTGGACAGGCAACCGCTTGAAAAAGTGCCCGCGTTTTTTGAAACCATCGGCGTAAAAAACCTTGAGATTCATTATGACGACAAGGGCAAAATCTCCAGACTGATGGGGGTCAAAGGCCTGCCCACCACGGTGCTGGTAAGCCACGATGGTTCGGTGCTGGGCAGTGTTTCGGGGATGGTGGAATGGGA
>JAOULV010000136.1 GCA_029881835.1 Rhodospirillaceae bacterium | reverse complement strand
GGGCGTGCTGTTGGTTCCAAGGTGTTCAATCGCCCCCTTTGACCCGCCTTCGTGAACCGACATGGTCGAGCGCAGGAACAAGCGATCACCCTTGATGGATTCAACCAAGCTTCCAAGTTCAGGAGAAAGAACAAAAGCGCCAATATTAATTCTGAGGATCAAGCGAGCCTCCCACTAAAATTTAAACCGTTAAAACCAGTAATGAATGTTTTCATTAGCCTATTTCTCATTGCGCCGCCGCTGGGGCGGACGGGGCGTTATATGTTCCAATGGCTGCGTCGCTTCTGGGCGCACTGCCACCGCTTATTGGCTGAGATTGAATTAGGTCGCCCGGGTCAGAAACCGTAAGGCCCATGTTGCGCCTGGTGGCACAGCCATAGTTATCGTAAGGCAGGTTTTTTGGGCTAAACGATGTGTTGTCGCTCCAATCCAAGCCGCATTCGGGAACAATCGCCGCATTTGCGGTAAAGCTTAAAATCGCATTGGGGGCGGGGGTTGTGCTGTCGCTAATAAAGTTTACTTCGCCCGGCATAATACCGTTCGCAGATAAAACATTGCTTGCATGATCAGGATTTACGCTTTCAACCGTAATTTGGGTGCGGCCACGCTGAACGTAATCACGCAAGAACATTTTAAACCTGCGTTCGTCTTCGCGTGCCAGCGCGGTTCCGTTTGCGGGCAATGAAATTGTGATGCTGACCTGTTCGCGGGCTACCTGAATTGGGTAGGTTTCATTGTAATTTCCGCTTTCAGATATTTTGTTTTCGGCGCAACCGGCAACCGATACCGCAACCACACCAATAACGGCCAAAAAGCGAACAGACGATATGAATGTTTTATTTGTTAATGTCATTTTCGCTTACTCCATAATGTAGCCATAAGGCCCCGCCAGTGGGGTAGCGTAAGGCGGCAATTCCTTTTTGGTGTATGTTTTGTGCAAACGACCCAGAAGGAAGAAATCTATATCCGAAGCCGGGGCAAAACCATCGGTTGGCAAAGCAAGCCTAGATGCATTGCTTACTGGCTTGGCCAGATAGGCGGTCATGGTGATGACCAGCTCGGTCTCGTTGCTGGTGAATGTGTCGCTTCTGAAAAGTGCGCCAAGTATGGGCAGGTCTTTCATGCCCGGAACGCCATTTATGTTGTTTGCAACATCGTTTTGGATAAGTCCGGCAATAAACAATGTTCCGCCACTTGGCAGGTCAACCGTGGTGGATGTGGTTTTTTCTTTCAAGCCAGGAACCTGATTAACGATAATAGATCTATCAATTTCACTTACTGTTGTTTGAACGGTCAGGTTGATGCGACCTTTGTCCAAAACAACGGGGGTAAAATTAAGCCCGATACCGTAAGGAATCATCCTTACCGCAACAACACCGTTGGCCAATTCGGGAACGGGTATCGATCCACCGGCAAGAAACGATGCGGCCTCGCCCGATTGCGCGGTTAGGGTTGGTTCGGCAAGGGTTTTGGCCATGCCTTGTTTTTCAAGAACATCAAAGGTAATTGGGCCAAATCCACCCAAACCGGTATTTACCAGACCGCCTGTTATAAAGTTTGCGCCTTCAAGAAAGCTTCTGCCGGTCGTGGCAAACTGAACACCCGCACTGCCAGCGTTACCCAGTCCATCAATGCCAAGGTTAACCCCAAGCTGTTTTAGGGCGGTGCGTTTTATTTCGGCAATACGCACCTGCATAATAACCTGTTGGCTGCCCAGTATTTCGATGGAATTGGTTATGTCTGCCGGGTTGGTAACGTAACCGCTGGTAATTTCAACCGCGCGGGCAGATGCCACCGCTGAGCGAACATAGCCTTTTAAGTAAACCTTATTTAGGTGCGCACTCACCTCAATGCTTTCTTCCGGCAACATTTCTGCCAACGCAGATTTTATGCTATCTGCATCAATTCCAACTTCGATATTGGCTTCATAAGAAACCCTACCGCTGGGATCGGTTGCGAAAAAGAACGTTGAACCGGCCGATGTTCCGGTAAAGTAGGCATTGCTACCGTTATCACCTCTTCTTGGCGGCTTGACCAGCTTGGCAATGCCGGGGTTTACAAAATGGTGTTGGACAATATTGCCGGGAATAAACACAGGCACACTTTTGTTCAAGCCAACACGTATTGTCACCGGTTTTTTATCGGTCTTAACATCGTTTGCCGCCGCGCTTTTTGTTGCGCTAGGGGTTGGTGCCGCTGGTGCTGCTGACCTGCTAGGGACTTCCTGCGCAAGTGTAAAGCTGGCGGTTAAAATAACCACCGACGCAACTGCTGAGAATAATTTAGAAACTTTAAAGCTCATGGTTACAAATATCCTTGGTCGTCGGTCACTGGTATATTCTTATTTGGCCAGATGAGTTTGTGTTTGCTGGGGCGGTAGCTGGTTTTGCCGCTGCTTTTTTTGGTTCTTCTCTAATTCGCTTGCCGGCAAGCACCGCACCTGGCTTAGACAGGGTCGGGCTTACTTCAATGTCGGTTGTGTAGCCCGGACCTTCGTTATTGGGATAGCTTTCCACGCCTTCAAGTGGACGTACAAGCAATGAAAGCGGACCCATTCTTTGTGCGGTGATAAGTTTTTCCGCACCTTTTGGTGTAACTTCCAAAAGAACAATTCCGCCTGGCGTTACACCGGCTTGAAATTCATTGGGGTTGCCGTTTATCGCCAACACCAAAACATCTTCCATTATTATTTCTGTCATGGTGTTGATCATCGGCAATTCTGAACCGCCAGATTTTTCTACAAGCACCTGTTTGATTAGGTTGTTAACAAGAACAACATCAACCTTGTCGCCAGGCAAAACAAAACCACCGGAAGAAGATAGCTGGGTAACGTTTATCGCCGCCGCGCGCATACCCGGCTTCAATGTTCCTGGCAAAAAGTTTGCGTTTGCAGGGGTGTGGAGCTTGCGCTTTAAAATCGGGTCGCCCTTGGAAAGGGAATAGCGCACAACGTGCCTTGTTTTTTCAAGATCACCAACAGGGTCTTTGGATGATTGTTCGGTGATGAATTCATCGGTAACGCCATCTTCCGGCCACGGTTGCCACGAAACATTGCTGGCATTGATTACCGTGCCGATAGGCAAATCTGCATTGGCAACCAAAATGCTTGCGGCGTATTCTTTTGGCGCAAGCGCAGCTATGCTGGCTTCTTGTGTGCTCAAATAATTTTTAAGCAAGTACACGGTACCGCCAACAAGCACTACTGCCGCAATAATTAATCCTATTACTATGGTTCTCATTTTTTTGTGTCCGAACCTTTTATTCTATGGTCACTGCGTTTGCCCGGTTTTATTTGTTTCCGGAATTATTAGTATAGTTGCTGGGGGAGGTGCATAATCTTAGCTTGGTTTGCCGGCTTGCTCATGGACTGTTTTGTAAGCTGTCAATTGAGCTTGAATTAGATCATTAATATTTCACCCCAACAACAAAAACCCCTTATCTTTCCAAGACATAACAGATACTTTTCTACCACATTAACGGTTATTTTTAATAAAGAATTTTATGTTTTTAGGCCAGTTTCGTTAATAAATTGCCCGATTTATGCTATATTTGCCAAAAACGGGCGCTATCATGGGAAAATCGCCCATTCGAAAGAGCTTAACTTATGTCAATCTACACCGGAAAACGAGACGGAAAAGTGACAAGTGTCACTGTTGATGGGGTTTTTTTGGATCCCAGAACCGACTTGAGGGAGCTATCTTCTGACGGCTTCGAATGGGGCTATGTCGGTTCCGGTCCTTATCAACTCGCCCTTGCCATGCTGGCCTATCACTTTGATGACGAAAAAACGGCCTTAGGAAACTATAGGTCATTTTGCGAAACGGTTGTTGTGCGTTTTTCCAACGATGGCTGGACCATGGAAAGCGATGCGATTGACGCGGCTTTAGAAGGGGTGATTGAGGTAAATATGACCCTTGAAGAGCTTCTCAATAAAGCGAGAGGCATCGTAATAGATTGATTTTAAATGATAAATTAGCTTTTTTACATTCGTAATTATGTGATTTGCATCACTGTGCATTAGCCTTATTGGAAGTATTATTTATCCAAAGGCATGAACAGCGGTTGGCGCAAAGTAATTAGGAGCAATTAAGCCAGCCAAAATCATGCAAGGTTTGGAAACATAATTTTTTAGCTCTCAAGGATTTAAGCAAAATGGCTATGTACGAAATGCTTTGGGATACGTGGCTGGGGATTTTTTCAGGTATTCCTTATGGGGATCCGTGGATTGCATCGTTTGCGGCTGTGTTTATGCTGATTGCGGCTGGCAAGGTCGTAAAATCCATCATGGAATATGTATAAATAACAACACCTTAGCCTCTAAAAACCAGCATCCTCATTAAACCGAAAAACATGAAAACCAGACCCAGTCATTGATGGCTGGGTTATGGGCACCAACCATTTTGGCGGGCGTTCTTCGACTATCATTTTGATAACGGTCTCGCCTTTGCTTTGCAGATATATTTTTTCTTCGGTGCTGTGTCGGCAAAAAATCAGGTAATCAATGTTTCGTTTTGATAAAATCGAAAATGATTGTTCGGTGTTTTCATTGGTAAAAAATTTAAAACTATCAAGAATGCCTTCGGTGTTTCTGTGATGTGGGGTGCCGACAACATTTTGCCCAGTCCGGTAAAGAGCTTCAGGGCCTTCGTGAATGGCGGTCATTATGTTTATTTTGCGCCCGCTTTCTTCGCTTATACTTTTAATCATGGGGGCTATTTCAGACCACCTGCAGGCATTAGTTTCGCCGTTGGCGGCATCGGTTTTTTCTTCATCAAAAGGCAATAAATTAACCAGCAATAACGCCAGCAAACCAGGGGCGACAAACACCGATGCGCTAACGGGGACCCTGAAAATTGGCGTTCCCGGGGGTGGGCCTACGGTCGGCCCTGAATTAAAATCAAAAAGCTTTTGT
>JAOULV010000135.1 GCA_029881835.1 Rhodospirillaceae bacterium | reverse complement strand
TGAGCGCACAATTTCAGCACTAGGCGTATGTCGCACAAAAATGCGCCGCGCCGATGTGGTAAAGGCCAGATGCGTAACAACCGAAGCCTGCCGCCGGGCCGATAACCGGGGTGAATTTTTGGCCCGCGTGCGCGATGAAGTTGGCCTTGAGCTAGAAGCCATAAGCGCAAAAGAAGAAGCCGAATTAACCCTAATGGGTTGTGCGCCACTGTTGGGCGAGGTTCGCCCCCACGCATTGGTATTTGATATCGGCGGCGGCAGCACCGAAGCGGTTTGGATTGATATGAAAGCGCCCGGTGGGCCAAAGGCCATTGATATGGTTTCCCTACCCCACGGGGTTGTTACCTTGAGCGAAGATTACCCCGGTGGTACCGGAACCGATGGTGCGTTTGAAGAAATTGTTGAATGCATAGATGCAGGCCTTGCCGAATTTGATAAACGCAATAACATTTCCCAATCAATTACTGAGGGCACGGTACAAATGCTTGGCACATCCGGAACGGTTACCACGCTGGGTGCGCTGCATTTAGGGTTGCCGCGGTATGACCGTTCAAAAATTGATGGTCTGGTTCTTTCGTTTGACGATATCAACAAAACAATTTCGATGATTGATGGAATGTCGGTTGAAAACCGCATGAAGCACCCGTGCATCGGGGCCAAGCGTGGCGATTTAATGATGTCGGGATGTGCCATTTTAGAGGCGGTAACAAGGCGCTGGTCGGCAGGTAAATTGGTGGTTGCCGATCGCGGTATCCGCGAAGGTATTTTGCTTTCGCTTATTGCCGAAGATTCTTCAGGGGGCAACGCGTGACCAAACCACCAAAAGGCTTCAAAGGCAGAAATTCACGTGGCGGAAGTGCGCGCATGGTGTTTGAACGGGTTAAAACCGCCAGACGGAGAAAGAGCTCATCCACCGCGTGGCTAAAACGCCAATTAAACGACCCTTACGTGATAGAGGCCAAACGCCGGGGCTTCAGGTCACGCGCGGCATTCAAAATATTAGAATTGAACGAAAAGTTTGATTTTCTAAAACCCGGCGGCAGGATTGTTGATTTGGGCGCGGCGCCGGGCGGGTGGTCACAGGCGGCATACGAGCTGGTCATGAATGGTGGCAAAAAAGGGAAGATTGTGGCCCTTGATATTCAGGAAATGGATCCAATCGAAGGTATTGAAATATTGCATCTGGATTTTACCGCCGGCAATGCCCCAGATGCACTGAAACAAGCATTGGGTGGCGAAGCCGACGTAGTGATGAGCGATATGGCCGCACCTTCCACCGGGCACACCGGAACCGACCATTTGCGCATTATTGGGCTGTGTGAAACGGCGCTGGAATTTGCCCGTGAAGTGTTGGCACCGGGCGGAACATTTATAGCCAAAGTATTGCAAGGCGGAACCGAAGGTGAATTGTTGAACAATCTAAAGCGCGACTTTAAAACCGTGCGTCACGTAAAGCCGCCCGCCAGCCGCCAGGATTCTGCAGAAATGTATGTTGTCGGTTTAAATTTCAAGGGCAGGCAAAAAAATGCTGAAGTAAGCTGATTTTATAAATCTAGTTCTTTACCACCGGATTATTTTCTTTCATCCAGCTAACTATACCGTCTTTGACGTTATAAACTTTTTTGTATCCAGCGCGGTCAGATAAAGCCTGCGCTATTGCCGCGGTGCGGTTTCCGGTACGGCAAATCAGTATTACCTCATCATCTTTGCCCGCAACCTTACTAAGGTCGTCTAAAAATGTTTGCACATAACGCCCGCTATCATCAAACGAGGTAATTTTTTTCGCACCATCAATCACGCCGGTTTCCGCCCATTCGCGTGCGGTGCGGATATCAACAATCGGCACGCCACGTTCGAGCAATTTTTTCAATTCATTGTTATCAATGTTTGAATAATTTGGCCCGCTTACGCTTAGCAATTCAATTTCGAATTTTAACGTCGCATTTGGTGGAATGGCGCCGGGGTATCCCTTGGGGCCGTATCCTAGTTCGGGCGGAATAACCAATTCACGTTTGCCGCCAACGCGCATGCCTTCAACCCCGTATTCCCAACCTTTAATTACCATTCCCCCACCAAGGGTAAATGCAAACGGGGCATTGCGATCTAGGGATGAATCAAATTTTGAGCCGTCTTCCAGCCATCCGGTGTAATGCACGCTTACCTTGGAATTATGAACCGCTTCGCTGCCGCTACCTTTTTTAAGGTCGGTTATCTTAAGGTTTTTATGCGCCCCCTCTCCTGCCGCATTGGCGGGCAGGCCAATTAAGGCACCCAATAGCAAAACCATAACGCCCATAATTGCTATTAGTTTGCTTTTGTGGTTCGCAGGGGCGGGAATTGCTGCCAAGTTGGTATTGATCATTGTTTTTATATTCCGTTTTTCTTCTTAAGATTGTTGTTCGGGCCATGCTTGAAGGCACATTAGCAGGATGATTTATAGTATATATTACAATTGTTTACTGTTTAAAGCCTAAATAGTGACAATATTATGCCCGCAAACGCTTTATGGTGCTTGGCAATTTTGAAGTTATCTGTATGATGACGCGCCAACTCACACTTTGGAGGTGGCATGACAGTCCCCACAATACCTGAAGCCCTTACATTCGATGACGTTCTGCTGGTTCCGGCCGAATCTGACGTTTTGCCTGCGCAAACCAATACCCGCACATGGCTTACGCAAGATATTGAGCTGGGCATCCCCATCGCCTCTGCCGCCATGGATACGGTCACCGAGCACAAGCTAGCCATTGCCCTAGCTCAGATGGGCGGTATCGGGGTTATTCATAAAAACCTGTCTATTGATGAACAAGCAAATGAAGTGCGCCGGGTAAAGCGTTTTGAAGCAGGCATGGTGGTGGACCCCTTTACCATTAGCCCCAACGCCACACTGGCCGAAGCATTACACATAAAAGAAGCCCACGGTTTTTCCGGTATTCCGGTGGTTGAAGATAATGGTCGCTTGGTCGGCATACTTACCAACCGTGACGTGCGCTTTGCCCAAGACCCAAACCAAAAAGTCGGCGATTTGATGACCAAAAACACAGCCGAAAAACCATTGGTCACAATTAAGGGTGAAGTAAACCGCGAAGAAGCCAAAAAGCTTTTACATCAACACCGCATTGAAAAACTTTTGGTGGTTGATGATAGCTATCGTTGTGTCGGCCTTATTACGGTTAAAGATATCGAAAAAGAACAAGAACACCCAAGCGCGTGCAAAGACAGTAACGCGAGCCTACGGGTTGCGGCCGCCACCGGTGTTGGCACTGATGGAATAGCGCGCGCCGAAGGGCTTATTAAAGCAGGGGTCGACCTGATTGTGGTTGATACCGCGCACGGTCATTCACGCGGCGTTATGGAAACGGTAAAAGAAATAAAAGCAATTTCCAAAACCACGCAAATTATGGCTGGCAACATTGCCACCCCCGAAGCCGCCGAAGCATTAATTAAAGCTGGTGCCGATGCGGTTAAAGTTGGTATTGGCCCCGGCACAATTTGCACCACCCGCATGGTTGCCGGTGTTGGTGTGCCGCAACTTTCGGCCATCATGGAAACCGCCGCATATTGCAAGAAAAAAGGTGTTCCGGTTATTGCCGATGGCGGCATTAAATATTCAGGCGATATCGCCAAGGCAATCGCCGCCGGTGCCAACCTTGTGATGGTGGGTTCGCTTTTGGCCGGAACCGACGAAAGCCCGGGCGAAGTTTTCTTGTACCAAGGGCGTTCTTATAAATCATATCGCGGCATGGGATCACTGGGCGCCATGGCGCGCGGTTCGGCCGACAGGTATTTTCAAGCAGACGTTTCAGATAACCTGAAGCTTGTCCCCGAAGGCATCGAAGGTCGTGTGCCCTACAAAGGGCCGGTTGGTAACGTAATCCATCAACTGGTGGGTGGGCTTAAATCATCCATGGGTTATACCGGATCGCGCACCATCGAAGATATGCAAAAAAATGCACGCTTCCGCCGCATTACGGGTGCTGGTTTGCGCGAAAGCCACGTTCACGACGTGACCATTACCCGCGAAGCACCAAACTACAAAAGCGAAGGTTAAACCCATGACGCCTGCGGCACGGTTGGAAGCCGCAATTTACCTGCTGGAAAAAATATCTACCGAGCGGCGCCCGGCCGATGACATTGTTCGCGGCTGGATAAAAGCCAGACGTTTTGTCGGCGGCACCGATAGGCGAAATTTGCGCGAACGGGTTTACGGCATTTTACGCCGGCGCATGCATTTAGATTGGCATATCGAAAATGCCGGATTTAACCCCACCCCGCGGATGGAGGTAATAGCCGATGTCGTGCTGGTTGACGGTCTTAATCCGGCTGAACTTTTTGACGGTTCTACCCACGCACCCAAACCATTGAACAATGATGAACAAAAGCTCGCCATAAAGCTGGTCGGTAAATCATTAGAAGACCCCGCCATGCCCGCCCACGTTTTAGTGGAAATGCCCGAATGGATGACCCAAAGCCTTAAATCGTTTTATGGCGAACGCTTCATGGAAGAAACCCAAGCATTAAATAAACCGGCACCGATGGACCTTAGGGTTAATTTGGCGCGCGTGACGCGCGAGCAAGCCATGCAATCGCTACGCAAAGACGGGGTTGTAACAAATAAAATTGATCTAACCCCTGCTGGTATCAGGCTAGAAGCCCACAGCGACATTTCCCGAACCAAAGCGTTTCGCACCGGATTAATCGAAGTTCAAGACGCGGGTTCACAAGTGCTTTCATTTTTAACAGGGGCCAAGGCCGGAATGGCGGTGGCTGATTATTGCGCCGGTGCGGGCGGCAAGACCCTTGCGCTGGCTGACCGCCTTGGCCTGCAAGGTGGGGGTAAATCACGATTGGTGGCGTGCGATAATAATAATGACCGCCTAAAACGAATGGACCGCAGATTAGAACGGGCAAAGCTGGATAAACTTGTC
>JAOULV010000134.1 GCA_029881835.1 Rhodospirillaceae bacterium | reverse complement strand
GGTTGACGTGCTGGCATGGGAAAGTTTTGGTTCGGGCTGGGCCACCGACATTACCAAACAGCTTAAAATTTCTGACGTTAGATTGCTTGATGCCGAATATGGCGAGCTGGCCAATCTGGGCGCGGTTGATTTTTCCCGTGACGTGGTTTTCACCTGGAATGGAACCACATCGGGCGTAAAGGTTCCCAATGGGGACTGGATTTCAGGTTCACGCGAAGGTTTGACCATTTGCGACGCAACCTCAGCCGCGTTCGCCATGGAATTGCCATGGGATAAATTGGACGTAACCACCTACTCTTGGCAAAAAGTCATGGGCGGCGAAGGCCAGCATGGAATGCTTATTCTTTCCCCGCGCGCGGTTGAGCGCCTTGAAAGCCATACACCTTCGTGGCCGATGCCAAAAATATTTACCCTGGTTAAAAAAGATGGGGCCAAGGGCGGAAAGCTTATTGGTGGAATATTCAAAGGTGAAACAATCAACACCCCGTCAATGTTGGCGGTTGAAGACGCCATTGACGGGCTTAAATGGGCCGAACAAATTGGCGGGCGGGGCGAACTTATCCGCCGTTCAAACGCCAATTTAAAAACCATTGAAGACTGGGTTGAAAAAAGCGACTGGGCCGGATTTTTAGCGGCAAACACTGCGGTGCGGTCAAATACATCGGTTTGTTTGAAAGTGGTAGACGCTTCGTTCGTTGCTTTAAGCGATGACGAACAAGCCCAGCGCCTGAAACAAATGGTCAAATTATTAGACGGCGAAGGTGTCGCCTATGACATCGGTGGCTATCGTGACGCGCCTGCGGGTTTGCGCATTTGGGCCGGTGCCACGGTTGAAACATCAGACATTGAAAAATTATTGCCATGGCTCGACTGGGCATTTGCCACAGTAAATGCCAGCACAAATTAATTTAGGAGAACAATAAAATGCCTAAAGTACTTATTTCCGACAAGATGAGCCCGCGTGCCGAACAAATATTCAAAGACCGCGGCGTCGAGGTTGACGTCATAACCGGCCTTAAACCGGAAGAACTAAAAGCCAAAATTGGCCAATACGATGGTCTTGCCATTCGTTCGGCAACCAAAGCCACCGCCGACATAATCGCATCAGCCAATAACTTAAAAGTAATTGGTCGCGCGGGTATCGGTGTTGATAACGTTGATATTCACGCCGCCACCGCCGCCGGTATTGTGGTTATGAACACGCCGTTTGGTAATGCCATCACCACCGCCGAACACGCAATCGCCATGATGATGGCGGTCGCACGTGATATTCCGGCGGCCAACGCATCAACCCACGCCGGTAAATGGGAAAAATCCCGTTTCATGGGGGTTGAACTTATGGGCAAGACCCTTGGCCTTATTGGTTGCGGCAATATCGGTTCGGTTGTGGCCGATCGCGCCCAAGGTTTAAAGATGAAGGTAATAGCATTTGATCCCTATCTTTCACCGGAACGTGCAATTGATTTGGGTGTGGAAAAGGTCGAACTGGACGAATTGTTTTCGCGCATCGATTTTCTGACCCTGCACACCCCGTTGACCGATTCAACCCGCAATATTGTTAACGCCGATGCCATTGCCAAAATGAAAAAAGGTGTTCGCATAATTAACTGTGCCCGTGGTGGCTTGGTTGATGAAGCGGCACTAAAGGCAGCGCTTGATAGCGGCCATGTGGCCGGCGCGGCATTGGACGTGTTTGAAGTAGAGCCCGCGGTTGATAACCCGCTTTTCGGGATGGAAAATGTTGTTTGCACGCCGCATTTGGGCGCATCAACATCCGAAGCGCAAGAAAACGTGGCGGTGCAAATTGCCGAACAAATTTCTGATTATCTGTTAAATGGTGCGGTTGAAAATGCGCTTAATATGCCATCCGTTACAGCCGAAGAAGCGCCGCGGTTAAAGCCATACTTAAAGCTTGCCGAACAGTTAGGCGGATTTGCCGGGCAGTTGACCCAGTCGGGAATACAATCTGTTACCATTGAATACGAAGGCACGTGTGCCGAATTAAACACCAAACCCATAACCTCGGTTATTTTGGCAGGCATTCTTGCCCCGCTTTTGGAAAGCGTAAATATGGTATCGGCCCCTGTGGTTGCCAAAGAACGCGACATTGACATTACCGAGGTCAAGCACGAACGCCCCAGCGCCTATCAAACCATGATCCGCCTGACGGTAACCACCGAAAAACAGACCCGTTCAATTGCAGGCACCTTGTTTGCCGGGGCCGAACCACGGATTGTGGAAATAAAGGGTATTCCCATGGATGCGAAGCTTGGTGAAAACATGTTGTTTATCACCAACCGCGATAAACCCGGGTTCATCGGTTCGTTGGGCATGATTTTGGGTAATTCCGAAATCAACATAGCAACCTTTAACCTTGGCCGCGCCGGGGTTGGTTCGGATGCCATCGCCCTGATTGAGGTCGATCAGTTGATTGACGATAGTGTCATGGATGAAATTCGTGCCCTGCCACAGGTGGTTCGTGCCCAACAGCTAAGGTTCTAGTTGCGCTATAACAGATTAAAAATAAAAAGGGTCGCAATTTTTGCGGCCCTTTTTTGCCGTCTTTTTGCCACCTTTTTTAAATGAAATAACCCATAGAAAAATTGTTATTTTTATCAATTGAACACTTTTAATAGCCATTGAATTAGTTTTCCCCCAATTCAATTATAGGCATCTCAAACAATTAATTCTCGGGAGGAAGAAATGAAATTAGCATATATTTTTGCCACTGCAGCGGTGCTGGTGTCTTTCAATGCCAATGGGGCGGGCAATGAAGAAGCAATGGCTGGCGAAAGCAGGATGGCGGTTAAGGAGTTTTTTGGCGCCCTTAAGGGCGAATTAGAAGGCGCAATGAAAGCCGGTGGCCCGGTTAACGCAATTAATACATGCAACCTAAAGGCACCGGAAATTGCCCATATGGTTTCAGCGAAAAAAGGATGGGATGTTGCGCGCACCAGTCTTAAATTGCGCAATCCATCCAATGCACCGGATGCCTGGGAAACAAGGGTCCTCGAATATTTCGATAAACGTGCCGCCGCTGGCGACGATAAGGCCAAGATGGAATTTTATCAGGTGGTGGATGGAAGCTTTCGCTACATGAAGGCCATCCCGACCGCGGAAAAACCCTGCCTTATGTGTCATGGTGAAAAGGTTGATCCAAAGGTAGAAGCTTCATTAAAAGATCTTTATCCAGATGATAAAGCGCGGGGCTATAAGGCAGGCGATATTCGCGGGGCATTTACCATTACCCGACCTATGTAATTGGTCGGTTTGATCATGTCTGACGATTGTCAGAAAAAATCTTGAATAAACCCCGCAGGGCTTGGTTCCTTGCGGGGTTTGTGCTTTTTAAACGGTTGGTAAATGGAATTAATTTATAAATACACTATATATTTTATTAAGTTAGCGTCATAATTAAGCGCAACGCAGGATGCTTGATTGGTGTTTTCGTTTGGGGGCAGAAATGGAACGCAAATTCAGATATGGGGATTTTGTCCGCGAAGTTACCATTAACCAGAAATCGTTAAGTTACGAAAACCTAACGCCCAAGCCAAAATATGACGAGCAGGGCAATCAAATCCCCTATGTGCCGCCACCGTTAAAGCCCAACGCAAAAGATGTTTATCGCTTGTTGACGCCCTATGTGGGGATTCGTCTTGCCGATCAATTAAAAGCGGTCGTTCCGCTGGCGGCTTATTTGGTTTTGTTCCAGGTCATTATATTGCGCCAGCACATATCAGATTCATGGATTCTGACTGGCGGAATGATTGCGGTTATTATCGGCCTGATGTTGTTTATGGAAGGGTTGAAATTGGGCCTTATGCCCTTTGCCGAAAGCATTGGCAATAAGCTGCCGAAAAAATCATCCCTTAGGTTTGTTTTGTTTATTTCCTTTTTATTAGGCATCGGGGTTACGCTGGCGGAACCCGCCATCGGCGCTTTGCAGGCGGTCGGTTCGATTGTTAGCGTTGAGCGCGCGCCATATCTTTATGAGATTCTCAACAATCGTTCCGGCACTTTAGTACTATGCGTTGGTATTGGGGTTGGTTTGGCCGCAGTCGTTGGCACGCTTCGCTTCCTTTATGGGTGGAGCCTCAAACCCCTTATTTATATGACCCTGATGCCTACGCTTGGCTTAACCATTTATATAATGCGCGACCCCGAACTGGCCAAGGTATTGGGGCTGGCATGGGATTCCGGCGCCGTAACAACCGGCCCGGTTACGGTTCCTTTGGTGTTGGCATTGGGCATAGGCATAACATCTGCGGCCGGTAAGGGGACAACGTCTTTATCGGGTTTTGGCATTGTAACGCTGGCGTCATTGTTTCCAATTATTTCGGTTATGCTGCTTTCGCTTTATGTGGCATCCACCACCGACAGTGCGTCCATCATTGCCGCCGCCACAAGCGGGCCATCGTTAGCGATGGCTAAATCATGGGTTGAGCTAACCCCGGTTCAAGAAATAATCGCTGGCTTGCGGGCGATAGTGCCGTTGGTTTTATTCTTGATGGCAATCATGACCTACGTGCTAAAGGATAAAATCGCCAATGCGGGCATCGTTAATTATGGCCTTGCGCTTTGCCTTGGCGGGATGATTATTTTTAATATCGGATTGTCTTATGGCTTGGCAAATCTGGGTGGGCAGTCGGGCGGGTTGGTGCCAGCCGCTTTTGCATCCGTTTCCGGGGTTGATAATTCGCCTTTGTTTGAATTTTCCACAGGCGTTGCTGTGGCCATATTTTTTGCATGGGCTTTGGGCTTTGGCGCAACGTTGGCCGAACCCGCACTTAATGCCTTAGGCATGACGGTTGAAAACCTTACTAACGGTGCCTTTAAGAAAAAGCTGCTTATGTATTCGGTTTCGCTGGGCGTGGGCTTTGGCATAGCCATTGGCGTATTTAAAATTATTTTTGTAATCCCCATAGCCTATTTATTA
>JAOULV010000133.1 GCA_029881835.1 Rhodospirillaceae bacterium | reverse complement strand
TTATCTTGGCGTTGCCAGCCGACAAACGGCCTGCCGTCATATTCGATTATTATTTTGTATCTGTTCATGACCCTTTTTAGCCGTTTATCGCCACCAAATGCCAAGGATTTTGTGTTTTTTATGACTAATCATACGTTGAGATTGCAAACCGACCCCATCAACCCTAAATTGGATGGCAATAATATGGCTAAATAAAGCCACCCTCGCTTGGGCGGGAGGCCCCGAAATGAAAAAATCTGATAGCGATACGGCCAAGGACCTAGATGCCCTGCATATCCTGCCGCTTTCAATAATACCGTTTGAAAGCAAGATGCTTAATCGTGCCCGGATGATAAAAAACGGACGCCTAGAAAGCGTGGTCGAGCTTTTTTCCGACCATCAATCGGGAAGCGGGCAAATGAAAATTTCAGATGCCATAAAAGAATTGCAAGACCGCGCCGGGGCATCACGCAAAGATGTTGCCATATTAAGAAAGCTTGGCCGCCTGCAATCATACGATGTTTACAGCCTGCGGGTGATGTTGCGCGAACAAGACATACCGGTAAACGATTTTTCCGAGCTAAAGCTTTCGCCGGAAAAAAGCAAAGAGCTGGGTTCTTATATGAAAGAATTCACCCACCCGCTGATTATGGAAATTTACGGTTCCGATGATGTAAACGTGCAAAATTTTGATGACGTTTTAAAACTATTTCGCAATCCTGATGTTAGCGTGGCCCGACAAAAACTTGACCAGATGGCCCAGCGCCTAAACATTGATATATTGGAAATACCTAATTTCATGGAAGATTACGGCGATATATTTATGTCGCTGGCATATTACAAACAATGCCTTAGCGATATATCTCCGGTTTTAGATAATTTTATGTATTCGCTAAAAGAAATCAGGTCAAACTGGGAATTAAAAGGCAACCCGACATTAATGGAAACCTGCGAAACACTGGAAAATACTTTCATTGGGTTGAGCGCGCATTTGAAGCGGCTTTTTGATGATTTTGATAAAAGCTCAAAAGATTTCTGGAACGATGTTTCGGCCGAACGCTTTCGCGAGGTTGAGGCATTAATTGGCAGCTACCACACGACAATTGGTTCTGTTCTTTGCGCCCTATCGGTAAAAACCATTGCCTGGCACAAACTATTTCCGACCCGCTCGGTCGGTGGCCCGGTTAAAAGATCTGAATTCATAATGACCGAAATGCGCCAAGGCACAGAAACCATTCGCGATATTCTAAAAACTGCGCGCAGCAAATCTGCCCGCCCGCCGGCAAAATCAAAGCGCAAAGAATACACCGCCCCAAGCGTTGATAAAACAATAACCCACGCATCCTAAGGGCGATAAAAAGCTTAAAACAAAAATCAGCCTAGTATTTTTCCTATGTTGGCGTGTTGGTCCACATCAAAACCACGGGAAAATTCACCCCAACCCATTGGCCCCTTGCCTGCGCGTTGCAAGCGCTCAATCAACATGGCCCCTTGGCCTTGGGCGCACGCAATTTCAAGCCCGGCCGGGCCGTTGGCCAACACCTCGCCCGGTTTGCCATTGGCACTGGTTGGCCTTGCCAATAAAACCCTAACCCTGTCACCGCCCAGTTCAAACCATGCCAGCGGATAAAGACCACGCACCATGGCCGATACGTTTGCTGCCGGGTTATTCCAGTTAATTTTAGTTTCTGATTTATCTATTTTTTTCGCATAAGTTGCTTTTTCGTGATCTTGGGGATCTGGCTCTATATTTCCGCTTTGCATGCCAGCCAGCGTCGCCAATACAAGACGCGCGCCCAGTTGTGAAAGTTCATCATGTAATTCGCTTACATTTGTGTTGTCACCAATGTTAATGCTTTCGCTGGTTAGCACCGGGCCGGTATCTAGCCCTTCTTCCATTTGCATTATGGAAATTCCGGTTTCTTTATCGCCCGCCATTATGGCCCGGTGAATTGGTGCGGCGCCACGCCAACGCGGCAACATTGAAGCGTGAATATTGATGCAACCCATTGGCGGTATATCAAGAATTTGTTGTGGCAATATTTGCCCGTAAGCCACAACCACACAGACATCGGGCTTTAAGTCGCGAAAATTATTTATTTCGCTTTCGCTTTTTAATGATTCTGGCGTTTTGACCGCTATGCCCAATTCTTCGGCGCTAATGTGTATGGGTGATTTTTGTTCTTTTTTACCCCTGCCGGCGGGTCGGGGCGGTTGAGTGTAAACTGCGACAATGTTGTGTTTGGCCTCAACCAGTAGCTTCAGTGCGGGAACCGAAAAATCCGGTGTTCCCATAAAAATAATCCGAAGCGGATCTGTGCTCATGCGCTTGCCCCTGCCAGCTTTTGGGTTTTTTGCAGTTTGCGTATTATCATTTTGCGTCTAAGGGCGGAAAGATAATCAACAAACAATTTTCCATCGAGATGGTCAATTTCATGTTGAATGCAAACCGATAAAATTCCTTGCGCTTCGATTTCTCTTATTTCGTTTTGTTTATCAATATAGCGCACTTTAACCCTGCTTGGGCGTAAAACTTCTGCGAATTGCTCGGGCAATGAAAGGCACCCTTCTTCGCGCAGGTCTTCTTCTTCTGATGCCCAGATAATTTCCGGATTGGCCATGCATAATGGCTGGGAATTTTCTTTAACCGATGAAATATCAACAACAATAACCCGTTTGGAAACGCCAACCTGTGGCGCGGCCAGACCAATACCGTTGGCGTCTTTCATGGTTTCCACCATATCGGCCATTAGCTTGGCCGTTTCTTCATCAACGCTTTTGACTTTTTTGGCTCTTATTTTAAGTCTTGGGTTTGGTGCGATGAGAATGGGTAATATAGCCATTTAATTGCCTTTATTGCTTATCAAGGTACTGAGTATATATTTTTATTGTTTATCTTTTAATTTATTGATTTAAACCAATATTTCCACAGATATATTGGGGTTATTTTGTTTTGCAAGCAGTGTATTGTAACGACAGGCGGGCATTAAAAAAATGACTAAATACACAACCCCTAGGTCTCTAATCCACTATTTGCTGGCGGGCATAATTGTGCCGATTTACGGCATTCAGGTTTGCCCGTTTATTGAAAGCCTTAGGCCAATTCAGGTGATTGTACCTGTGGTGGTGGCGCTTTCCCTGCAGTTGATGCTGGGCGGTATTTTGCGCCGGGCCTTGATTGATTCCGCCCCACTTGAAAAACAAACAAGGCGTACTTTCACGCTGGAAATAGTACTGTTTGTAACATCGGCATTGGGTTTGGCGGTTTTTAACACTGTTGCCCACGGTTTTCCCCTTACCAGTGGACTAAAAGTTTTTGTTGGAATTTTCGCATTAGGTTTTTTTGCCGCTATTGATCTTGCGCTTGAACGCGAACGCCATGTTGGCAAAATTATAGAACAATCCAAGCAATACCTTGATCCGCAAAAAATATATTTTCCCCTTTCGCAAAAGGTTGCGTTTTTTGCCACCATTTCCGTGGTTATGCTAATAGCCATATTTATGCTGTTGGTAATTAAAGACCTAGATTGGATTGTCGAGGTTGGAAAAACAATTCCCCTACATGATGCACGCATTTCAATTATAAAAGAATTTATGTTTGTTTTGGCAATTATATTGCCGCACACCCTGAATGTAATTTCATCATACAGCAAAAACCTAAATCTTTTTCTTGCCCATCAAACCGGTGCGTTGACCAATGTTGCCGATGGCAAGCTTGATGTTGGCGTGCCGGTTAGCACCTTTGATGAATTTGGCATAATGGCAAAACACACCAACACCATGATTGCACAATTGAAAAATTATATTAATGAAATTTCTTTAACCCGTGACGTTACCATTCTTTCGCTGGCATCATTGGCCGAAGCACGTGACAACGAGACCGGACAGCACATTCTTAGAACCCAGCGTTATGTTCGTGCCTTGGCATTGCAACTTAAGCCCCATCCATCGTTTGCAGATGTGCTCAATGATGAAACCATAGATCTTTTGTATAAATCCGCACCCCTGCACGATATTGGCAAGGTCGGAATCCCCGATAATATTTTGCTTAAACCCGGCAAACACACCGATGAAGAATTTGAATTGATGAAAACCCATGCGCAAATAGGCGGGGATGCACTAAAGGTTGCAGAAAACAAATTGGGAACAACATCGTTTTTACGTTTAGCCCGCGAAATTGCCGAAACCCACCATGAAAAATGGAACGGCAGTGGTTACCCCAACGGTCTGCGGGGAAATGAAATTCCCGTTTCCGGGCGATTGATGGCGGTGGCCGATGTTTATGACGCACTAATTTCCAAGCGGGTTTACAAACCCGCCTTCACCCACGAAAAAGCTATGGAAATTATTCGCGAAGGTGCGGGCAGCCATTTTGACCCCGATATTGTTACGGCGCTTAATGATATCGAGGAAGAATTTAAAGAAATCGCCAAGGCCTTCAGCGATGCACATAACTGATTTGCCTTTTAATTGTTATTCGGGCAAGTTGAAAAAATGGAAACAACCTGGATTTTAATAATAATCAGCATCACCATGGCGGCCATGGCTGTGGTTGGATTGTTCTGGCTGGCCCGGGCAAGAAATAATTATGCCAATAATGACGCGCAAAATATTGGCGAATTAATGGGCTTGATAAAAGCCATGGGTGAAGCCAACGCCATCGGCCATGAACAACTGCGCCGCACATTGGAAGAACGCCTGGAAGCGGCGTCAAAACGCCTTGGCGACGGGCTTGGCCACCATACCGAAAAAACCAGTGAAGCAATGAAGCAGGTGCATGAACGCCTTGCGGTAATTGATGTTGCGCAAAAAAACCTGACCGACCTTTCAACCCAAGTGGTTGGCCTGCAAGATATCCTTTCCAACAAGCAAGCGCGCGGTGCGTTTGGCGAGGTCCAGCTGGAAAATCTGGTAAAAGACGCTTTACCGCCGGGGGTTTACGGCTTTCAAGAAACCCTTTCCAACGGGCGG
>JAOULV010000132.1 GCA_029881835.1 Rhodospirillaceae bacterium | reverse complement strand
AAAAACGCGTTTACGTTTGCATCAACAAAAAAGGCGGCAAGGCCTGCATCGGGCCAAAATCGCGCGCGGTTTTTCGTGCCCTGCACAAACGCGCGCGCGAGAGGGGCGGCGAGATAGAGGTCGAACGCATTGTTTGTATGGGTTATTGCAGTCACGGCCCCAACGTTAAAATCCACGGTGGGGATTTTTTCCACGAAGTAAGCGTGGATGATGTCGACGATATTCTTGATGCGGTGACGTAGCCTATCCAGCGCACAAGCGTGCGCCGTGCCTAATGGCACGTTCTTTAGCTATAACACGCTCTTTATCTCAAGCGCACAAGCGTGCGCCGTGCCGAATGGCACGCTCTTTAGCTAAATGGCACGCTCTTTAGCTAATAAGTAAAAAACCCGCACTCTGAATGCAGAGGGCGGGCTTTTAATTGGTCGGGAACGGTTGGGGCTTAGAAGCCTTCGCGTTCCAGGCGCTTGCGTTCCATCTTGCGTGCGCGCGATACGGCCTCGGCCTTTTCGCGTGCGCGTTTTTCAGACGGCTTTTCAAAGTGCTTGCGAAGCTTGAGTTCACGGAAAATACCTTCCCGTTGCATCTTCTTCTTCAAGACCTTCAGCGCTTGGTCAACGTTGTTATCGCGGACGACAACTTGCACGTTACCACTTCCTTTCAAGTTAGGGTTAAGAACCCCGAAAGCCTTGCCTTCGAGGCGTTCCGCACCTTAATCTGGTACCAACGGAACGGGGCGGGTTGTAACACATCAAATACCCCCTGTGAAGGGGCCATATTTGACCCCCGGTTTATATAAACGCCTAAGAAAACAAGGAAATACCCGTCATATGGCGATTTTGAAGATAGCCCGCATGGGCCACCCGGTCTTAAAAACCCCGGCCAGACCCGTAGAAGACCCTAAATCGCCCGAAATAAGGGCGCTGGTGGCAGATATGGTCGAAACCATGATTGATGCCGACGGTACCGGACTGGCCGCCCCACAGGTCCACGTTTCGCTTAGGATAGTGGTTTTCTTTGTGGATGCGTCACGGGTCTCTGAGGAAGAAGAGCTGGAGGAAGGGGGCGCAATACCCCTGACGGTAATGATAAACCCGGAAATTGAGCCATTATCAGACGAAACCGAGGCCGATTGGGAAGGCTGCCTTTCGGTTCCCGGCATGACGGGCGAGGTTCCGCGTTTTAACCATATCCGTTATCGTTTTTTGGGTCTGGACGGCAAACCCCATGAGCGCGAGGCCACGGGCTTTCATGCCCGGGTGGTGCAACATGAATGTGACCATTTGGACGGAATACTGTATCCTCAACGCGTAGTTGATATGAAAAGGTTCGGATTTACCGATGCATTAATGCAAGGGACCAGAAAGCACCTAGAAGATATTGGCGAAGAATAAATGACAAAAACAAAACCAAGCCGTGATGAAATAAAAGACGCCATCGTAATGGCGGCAAGCGCGCACGTGGCGTTTGACGGCTGGGGAATGGACGCCCTTATTCGTGGCGGCATTGATGCGGGTTTTGATGCTGACACCGCCAAACGCATGTTCCCCGAAGGCGCGATTGACGCCATAAAACACTTTGCCGATTTATCCGACCGCGAGATGTTAAAAAAAATGGACGGGGTGGATTTGGATTCAATGCGTATTCGCGACCGCATCATTGCCGGCGTGCGCGCCCGGCTAGAATTTTTAATTCCCCACCGCGAAGCCGTGCGTGGTGGCTTGGGGGTTTTGGCAAGCCCAAAGCACGGCACGGCAATGGCCAAAATAACCATGACCACGGTTGATGCCATCTGGAACAAAGCCGGCGATAAATCGAACGATTTTAACTGGTACACCAAACGCGGGCTTTTAGCCGCAGTTTACGGCGCCACGGTTCTTTACTGGCTGGCCGATGAAAGCGAAAATTATTCAGCCACTTGGGATTTTCTGGAACGGCGGATTGACGATGTTTTGAAAATACCGCCAATGAAAGCAAAATTGGAAAAAGCCATTACCGATTTGCCCAAACGTTTTGGTTTTGTTTTTTCAGGTTTAAACGATGCGCCAAATGAAACCGGTGGAAAAGCATCATGAGCCAGTCTCTTTTCACCCTTGTAACAAAATCGGGCAAGGCCCGGCCCGTGCAGGGTGCGATACCTAGCGAAATAATAAAACCAGTTAAGCTGGCCGATCATTTTGCCGCCTGTTCACGCCTTGGGCGTTATCTGACATTGGTTGAAAGCGGGCGGTTTGTTATATCGGATGATTTTCTATCACCCCGCATGCCACGCGATGCGGTGGCGTTGGCGTCTATTTGTTCGAAAGACGAAGTCGTGGCGCGCGCCGCACTTTTACCATTGGGGCGTATTGGCGCGCAGGCAAAAAATCGCGGTGCTTATGAAGAATTATTTTCCTTAATCGAACGCCAAGCCCTAAGCCCACGGGTTCGCGCCGAAGCCGACGCCATGCTTGAAGGCGGTTTTCGCGAAGCGCGTATTTTAGAGCTCGAAGCTAGCCTGCATGATGAACTTAACCCCGCGCGCCTGCGTTATAGAACTTTTTTAGAAACCGTTGCGCTGTTGGTGGCGGGAAAGGTATCGCATGGTTTTTTCTTGGATGATTTTATCGACTTTACCAACACGGTCGCGGGCAGGCTTGATTTTGGCATTTATAGCTTTTGTCTAGACCGCATTTTTTCGGCCCCTGCCATACCGTTAAAGTTGAAAAAAACCCTGGTGGTTGAACTGATGGGTTTCCCCCCGTTAATCAGGCGTGAATTGTTATCAAACATTTTGGCTTCTGCCGCCACCAATCAGGAACTAGCCGCCTTTACCCGCCATGCCATGGCCATGCACCTTAAGAAAGAGCGCGTGTTAGAGGTCGAGTTATTGGAAGCGGTAAAAATGAAGCGTCTTTCCACCGGCGATATCGAATTAAGCCTAAAAGGCCAAAATGCGGCTTTTGCTTCGGGGCAGGCTTAACCCTTAGCTAAATTTTGGGCCCACTGCCTTTTGGATAGAGCCTGTTTACGTGGCCCATTTTGCGCCCGGGGCGGGCTTCGCTTTTGCCGTAAAGATGCAATTTATTTTCCCCGTCTTGGGTAATTGTTTCCCAATCATTTGCGTCGGCGCCAATAAGGTTTTTCATCACCGCATCGGAATGGCGCTCAGCCGTGCCCAGTTTTAAACCCGTTACCGCACGGATGAACTGTTCAAACTGGCTGGTCTTGCATCCGTCTTGGGTCCAGTGACCGGAATTGTGCGGGCGCGGTGCCATTTCGTTCACCAAAATATTATCGTCAGCGGTGATAAACATTTCCACCGCCAATAGACCGACCATGTCCATTTTTTCGGCCATCTTTTCGGCCGTATCAATGGCGCGTGCGCGCAAGACATCGTTTATGGGGGCGGGCGCAATGGTGATATCCAAGATACCGTTTTCATGGTGGTTTTGCACCACGTCAAAGCTTTCCATTACCCCGTCAATTCCGCGCGCGGTTATTACCGATACTTCCATGACGAAATCGACAAACCCTTCTAAAATACCGACATCACTGCCCAATGCTTTCCATGCGTCTTGTGCATTGTCGCCTTGGTTGATGCGCACCTGACCTTTGCCGTCATAGCCCATGCGGGTGGTTTTTAAAATTGCCGGTGCGCCAATTTCGCCCAATGCTTTTTCAAGGTCCTCACTTGAGCGAACCTCGGCCCACGGTGCGGTGGGGATGCCAAGCTCGGCGGCAAAAGTTTTTTCCCGTATGCGGTCTTGGGCAATTTCCAAGCACTGCCATCCCGGGCGCACGGGCTTAAGGTCAGCCAACAATTTAACGCTGGCAGCGGGCACGTTTTCAAATTCAAAAGTTATTACATCAACGCCGGCGGCAAACTTTTTTAAAGCGCTTTCGTCTTCATAGGGTGCCACAATTGTTAGCTCGCTGACCTGTGAGGCCGGTGAATTTTTTTCCGGCGTGAATATGTGCGTTTTGTAACCCATTTCGGCTGCGGCAACCGCGCTCATGCGGCCTAACTGCCCGCCACCGATAATGCCGATGGTTCTGCCGGGGGGTATTTTATTATTAGGGCTCATGGGTGGCTTGGGCCTAGTCCGATGGGGTTTCGCTAACGCTGGCGGTTTGTTGGGCCCGCCATTTTGCAAGCTCGCTTGCTACCTTGTCATCCAAAAGCGCAATAACTGACGCGGCAATAAGGGCGGCATTTATGGCACCGGCTTTGCCGATAGCCAATGTACCAACCGGAACACCGGCTGGCATTTGCACGATGGAAAGAAGTGAATCCATGCCCTTTAATGATTTGCTTTCAATCGGTACGCCGAAAACCGGCAACGTGGTCATGGATGCGCTCATCCCTGGCAGATGGGCGGCACCACCGGCACCGGCGATAATTACCTTTATGCCGCGCGTCTCAGCGCTTTCGGCATATTCGACCATGCGTTTTGGTGTGCGGTGGGCGGAGACGATTCGGGTCTCAAACGCAACACCAAGCGCTTCAAGGGTAGTGGCCGCGTGTTTCATGGTTTCCCAGTCGGACTGGCTTCCCATTATAATACCGATTACTGGCTTGGCTTCGCTCATCGCTAAAAAGCCCCCTTTATTTCAAATGGTTAAATCCCCGGCCCCAAACCCCGGTGCCTTGGGAAAGGCGGCAATTATAGGGATAGCTCCCTCGCTGGCAAGCGTTGGTTGCAAGGGGCAAATAAACGCCGTTTTCGCCTTAACGGGCATAGGTGATACACTTTTATCAAAGGTCAGTTTTTGGCAGAAAGCGTAGGGGAAGGCTTAAAAACCATGGCAGACGACCCAATAGGATCATATTCACCGGTATCGGCGGTTTTGCCTGAGCGCGACAGAAGAATGCCGCGCCAAGAAAAGGTTTATGATCCATCGACTAAGAAAAAACATCAAGAAGGCGGCGGTGACGAGCATACTGGTTATGGTCAAGGCGATACATCATCACACGCCAATCCCCACGAAAATATAAACGATGAA